>NZ_MUFH01000218.1:0-6252 GCF_001996115.1 Salinivibrio sp. MA427 | reverse complement strand
GAGGGATACAGCGGATAGTCACGACAAAAGATAGACGTATTGTGGCGTTAGGATTCAGGTTTTGTTTTCTTTTTTGCTAACGGCACATCGCCGACAGGCACATTGTTGTAAAAGCTCTTATCTCGTTTTTTCGGGGATTTAGGCTGCTTTTTAACCGGTGTTTTCTGGCGTTTTGCCGGTCCAGGCGATTTTATATTAGGGACTTTTTTCTCTTTAAAGCCTTTAAATTTACCCTCTAGGCCTTCTATTGCCGTAAATTCAAGCTTTTGTTGCAAGAAGCCTTCAATATTTTTAAAGCTTCGCCAGTCTTTCGGCCCAACCAGTGAGTAAGACAGGCCTTGGTGCCCTGCCCGACCAGTCCGTCCCACGCGATGCACATATTCCTCAGCGTGTTTTGGCATATCAAAATTAATGACCAAAGACACATTCAACAAATCTAAGCCGCGTGACGCAACATCGGTAGTAACCAACACCTCATGAAAGCCGCGCTCAAACTCATTCATAATACGACTACGTGATGCTTGGTTTAGCTCACCACTCAACGCAATCGCTTTATACCCTGCCTGTGTAAATCGCTCAGCCAATCGTTCCGTGTCTGCGCGAGTGGCAGTAAAGATCATGACTTGCTTGTGCACGTTGGCTTTCATCAAGTGCTCAAGCAAAGCCTGCTTATGATCCAAGTGATCACACAGTACAAAATGCTGCTCAATATCACTGTGCAGTCTTTCCGCTTCACCAACCGCGACTCGCTTAGGAGACTTTAGCATACCGGCAGCAATTTCAGTCACTTGCTGATGATCTAACGTTGCAGAGAACATCAGTGTCTGGCGCAACCTATGCTCNGTTGCGCTGTTTCAAATGATCGGCGAGTCGGCCAGGTGTGGCCACCACAAAAGTTGGCGACTGACGAAAAACCTTTGCTTGCTCATTGAAGTTTTCGCCCCCCAGTACGAGGGCCGCTTTATGAGTCGTGCCACTTGTCAGCATCCGCAACTGGCCATAAACTTGTTTGGCCAATTCGCGAGTCGGTGCCAATATTAACACGCGTGGATCACGACGACTGAGAGGTTTAGAACGCAAAACACGCTGCATCGCAGGCAGCAAAAACGCCAGTGTTTTTCCCGAGCCCGTTTTCGATGACGCCAGCAAATCTTTCCCTGCCATCACAACAGGAATTGCCTGACGTTGAATATCAGTTGGCTGTTCAAATCCACGGTGGGCAATGAGCGACAGTAAGCGTCTATCGAGTCCCAAATCGTCAAATTGCAAGGTATCACTCNGCCAGCAAAGCTTTCCCGGCCATAACAACAGGAATTGCCTGACGTTGAATATCAGTTGGCTGTTCAAATCCACGGTGGGCAATGAGCGACAGTAAGCGTCTATCGAGTCCCAAATCGTCAAATTGCAAGGTATCACTCCAAAGGTAAATCAAAAGCAAAAGGCGCACACGCGCCATTTAAGGCGGCGAATGCTATCATACTTTACGCAAAAACACCGCACCAAAAATTTCGACACTCCAATATCCAGACGCTGTGATTACATGTATGTCTGTCTACGTTATCTGCGAAAAAAAGGCATCAGCCCGCAAGTTTGTTAACAAAATGTTGACGCACAAATAAACATCAATGTAGCGTTACAGGTAAGACCAGATAACAAGGAGTGTCTATGTTCTCGTCTCCACTCGCCCGTGCGAATCAGCATCTATCACTATTCGGTTTCCTAAAAGTCCCAATGATTGGCTGGTGCCGACCCAAGATCCTTTCGATCGACGATAAACATGTCACGATGAAAATTCCGCTAGGTCGACGCACCAAAAACCATTTGAACAGTATGTATTTTGGTGCTTTAGCCGTAGGGGCTGATGTAGCGGGCGGCTTTCTAGCGATGGCGATGGCAGAGCAGCGCGGCGTGAAGATTAGCCTTGCGTTTAAATCGGTACAAGCCGATTTCCACAAACGTCCCGAAGGGGATGTCATTTTCACCTGCCAAGATGGCGAAAAAATCAGTGCCATGATTGGCAATGCCATAGAGACAGGTGAACGCATCAACCAGCCGGTGACGATTGTCGCAACGTGTCCAAGCTTACATGGTGATGAACCAATGGCAACCTTTGAGCTTACGTTATCAGTGAAACACATCACTGATTAGCGCGTCGGCTTAACCGTAACAGCCTCGGCAACGCAGAAAAAAACCAGATTATCGGTCAGCAGATAATCTGGCTTTTTATCAGTAATCGTTAGCGATAACGACAATACAAAAAGCTCAGCGCACTCATTCTGACATCCGTGATACGGGTGCAAGAATCACTGAAAAATCATTGACTTTATACAAGCACAATAAAGCTGCGGATTTCATCGGTAATACACCGAGTTATCAACCGTTTCTGTGGATGACTTTAAAGTTATACACAGCTGGCGTTTTTCTTACTTTGAAAAACACAGCACCGCGCTAAGCGATGCCGGTTGATCGTTATTCAGGGTGATAACGAATTTGATAGAAAATGCGATACAACACCGGCACCACAATCAAGGTCAGCACGGTAGCAAACCCAAGACCAAACATGATGGTCACTGCCATAGGCCGGAAAAATACATCAGGTAGTAGGGGTAGCATCCCCAAAATGGTTGTAATTGCCGTCATACAAACGGGTCTCACACGACTAACCGCAGCATCAACCACGGCCTGGTATCGCTGTTTTCCACTCTCAACCTCTATATTTATCTGGTCGATTAGCACAATTCCGTTTTTAATCAACATCCCACTTAAACTTAAAAATCCCAGTAAAGCCATAAAGCCAAACGGTGTATCAAGTAACAATAAGCCAGTGGTCACCCCGATGACGGCCAGCGGTACCGTTAGCCAAATAATGACCGACTCTTTCACTGAGTTAAATAGCAAAATAGTGACCAAGAACATGAACAAATAGCCAAGCGGCATAATACTAAACAGCCCTTCTTTCGCCTCCTTGGAAGACTCATGCTCACCGCCCCATTCAATGCTGTAACCATCCAGCATCGGTATCGATTCAATATCGGCACGTACACGGCTCAATACGGTCGCGGCGGTCGTTTCTCGCAATGGATCAGGGTCGGCCAAAACAGTTAGCATACGTTTACGATTCTTCCGCATAATGATCGGATCTTCCCAACGCATGTCATAATCCAGGATGACCTGCTGCAAGGGAATATAATCTTGCAATGCTGGACTCCAGATTTTCATTCCTTCAAGCGTATTGATATTGACGCGCTCTTCATCCGGCAGTCGCGCAACAATGGGCATTAAATTGGTACCATCACGATAAACACCAATCCGCTTGCCACTAAATGTCATCGCCAGTAGCTCGTCGACATCCTTTTTGGTGATCCCATAACGACGTGCTTGGCTTTCATTAAATTCAGGTTCCAGCACCTTGGTACGGTTGCGCCAATCGTGGCGAATATTGACGGCATCGGGATCATCATGCAGCCGCGCTTCCACTTTTTTCGCTATCGCACGAAGTTCAGTGGGGTCGGAGCCAATAATACGTGCCTCGATTTTAGATCCCGTCGATGGTCCCAAAGAAATCGGTTTCAGTTTTAACTGTGCATTGGGGTGTTGGCGACGTACATACTCGCGCACCAATCCCATCGTTGATTTCACATGCTCATATTGGTCTACTCTTACTATCAGCTCACCGTAGGCGGCATAGCTTTTCTCAGGTGAGTAGGTCAGCATAAAACGTTGCGATCCCTGCCCAGCACTGGTAGACACATAGTTCACCCCTTTTTGCTCGCTGAGCCAGCTTGACACTTCGTCAAGCGTGTCTTGTGTGGCGCGAATATCAGTTCCTTCCGGTAACCACACATCAACCATGAACATAGGCGTGGTTGAGTCAGGGAAAAAGGACTGCTTAAGATGACCAAAACCATACACGCTCGCACCTAGCGCTAAGACCATCACCAGCAAAGTGAGGTAAGCATGGTGCATGCACGCAGTTAAAAAGCGCTTATACACCACAAAAAGAATACCATTATAGGGATCGCTTCCCTCGTCGCCCTCTTCTAAAGGCGTTTCTTTAAAAAAGAGGCTCGCAAAGAAAGGGGTCAATGTGATCGCGGTAAACCAGCTCAATAGCAAAGAAATTAGCAATACGGTAAATAGCGTTCCACAGTATTCCCCTGTCGCGTCTTCGGACAAACCAATCGGGGCAAACGCGGTGACCGCAATAACCGTCGCCCCCAACAACGGCCATTTCGTTTGTGTAACAATGTCATGCGCCGCTTGTAATCGTGTTCGCCCGCGTTTTAGTCCGACAAGGATCCCCTCCACCACCACAATGGCATTATCGACTAACATCCCAAGGGCTATCACTAAGGCACCAAGAGAGACGCGTTGCAGGTTGATCTCGAAATAGTACATGAACACAAAAGTGCCAAGCACAGTGAGCAAGAGCACTAGCCCAATCAATAGGCCCGAGCGCAAACCCATAAAGAACAACAGCACCACAATTACGATCGCCACCGCTTGTCCCAAGCTGAGTATCTGGCGAGATCCCCAGGCTACTCAATCGTTGAATTGAGACCTCGACAAAGACTTGTTCTTGCTGAGCCCCACTAACTTGTACCTTGCCCACGCCATCAACAAGCTCCAGCTCACGACGCAAAAAATCAACATAATCTTTTAGCTCGCTGTAACTGTAACCCTCTCCAGTTACTCCAAGTAAGATGCCGAATACATCGCCAAAATCGTCTTTGACTGAAGGTGGATTAACGCCAGGCGGTAACTCGCCTCGGGCATCATGGACCTTTCGTCGCAATTCATCCCAAATTTGCGGCAAATCATCTGAACGATATTTGGGTTTCATTTTCACTGTAATTTGCGAGAGGCCTCGGCTAGAAATCGATCTCACCTCGTCAACATAAGTCAGCTGTTGTACCGCTTTCTCCAGTGGATAGGTGACTTCTTCCTCCACTTGTTGCGGTGTCGCCCCCGGGTAACTGGTGACGATCATCGCATCTTTGATCGTAAAAGCAGGATCTTCGAGGCGCCCTAATCCTAGGAATGCAAGGGTGCCGCCGATAAGAAAAATCAGGGTGATCATCCAACTGATCACCTTGTTTTGAATAAAATAACCCGCCACACCTTGCTTCATGATGCTTGTTCCTCTTTTGACGCCAATTCTACTTTTTGTCCTTCAGACAGATGGTTGGCACCGCCGACGACGATACGCTCACCCATAGAAACTCCCGTTACGACTTCAATCTGTTGCCCATGAATGCGGCCCATTTCGACTTGTCGTTTGCTTACCGTTTGGGAGGCCTCATCGTAGACCCAAACATAACTATGATCGCGATCGAGTGGATCGCCATCTTGATTGAAAATCGCTTCGATAGGGACTGAAAGGCCTGTACGCGTCATTTTTAATCCATCACGAGCAATACTGACTTGTACCGGCATACCATCCAATATGAATTGGTCATCAGGCATTGGCATTGTCAACGTCACCACGAATGCCCCACTGTTGGGATCTGGCTCTGCGGTGAATTCATCGACGGTGGCTTTGTATGACTGCCCTTGCTCAGTAACGACCTTAGGTTGCAAGCGTGTTTGCACAGATGCTGCATCCCCACCTGCATTGTGACTAAAAAGAACATCTGGGACCTGAACGCGAATATCAGCGCGTGACGCATCATGAATATTCATAATCCCTTGTCCCGGAGCAATAGTCTCGAAAGGTTCTGCGTTCACTTTCGATATCACTCCATCAGCGGGGGCTTTCAATGCGACATAAGATAAACGGAGATTAGCCAAGGCTAATTCTGCTTGTGCAATTTGTCGCTGCGCCTTTAGCTCANCTGGGACCTGAACGCGAATATCAGCGCGTGACGCATCATGAATATTCATAATCCCTTGTCCCGGAGCAATAGTCTCGAAAGGTTCTGCGTTCACTTTCGATATCACTCCATCAGCGGGGGCTTTCAATGCGACATAAGATAAACGGAGATTAGCCAAGGCTAATTCTGCTTGTGCAATTTGTCGCTGCGCTTTTAGTTCATCAAACTGAGACTGGGCTAGCATTCCTTTTTCAACAAGCGGTGCCGAACGCTGATACTGTGAGTTAGCAACGTCGAATTTTGCGTTCGCATTTTCAACCGCTAAGCGATAGTCCGTCGGTTCGAGACGGGCGAGGACCTGTCCTTTTGACACACGATCCCCGGCTTGCACATTAATGGCTTGAATTTCGCCCGGCACCCTAAACGCTAACTTGGCTTT
>NZ_MUFH01000217.1:0-4595 GCF_001996115.1 Salinivibrio sp. MA427 | reverse complement strand
TTCATCTATGCCTTTTCCCACCAGGCATAAAAAAGCCCGCGAGTCAGTTATCACGATGCATTGCAAACCTCACTACCGAACAATAACTGTTGCTAGCTTACTGCCAAAATCATCTTCCTTTTACCGCTTAGGCTTAGATTCTGGTTAGCCTTTAGCCTTATGCGATAAGGAGGACAATGATGCGATATATTAACCGGCTCAGTATTGGTTTGCTTTCTGCTTGTGTGCTATCCCCGGCCATATCATTGAGTGCTCCATCGGCACCGGCATTGATGCACGGCGTGGATGGGCAGTTAGCGTCACAAAGCTATCAAGGCTTTTGGGCGAGTGAGAAGCTAGACGGCATTCGGGCCTACTGGACCGGCACGGAATTGTTGACGCGCCAGGGGAATCCCATTCATGCACCGCAATCGTTTCTGGCTGCCTTGCCTAATGTGCCCCTTGATGGGGAGTTATGGGCTGGGCGCGGTGAATTTCAAACCGTATTGCGAACGGTGCTTGATAAGACGCCAAATGACAGTGACTGGCAACGTATTGGTTTTTACGTGTTCGATCTTCCACAACATCCAGGCCCCTTTGCTGAGCGCTATCTGGCATTAAAACGTCTGGCCGAGCAAGGAGGCGACGTGATCCAGTGGGTTGAGCAGCAGCCGGTGGCCAATGACCAAGCACTGGCCGATCGCTTGGCTCAAATCACCGACGCGGGTGGCGAAGGGCTGATGCTGCATCATCCAGAGAGTTTATACCTTGGCGCGCGCGTTGATAGCTTGGTCAAGCTTAAGGCGTACCAAGAAGTCGATGTGTCTGTGGTGGGAATGAATCCGGGGCAGGGACGTTTGACCGGAATGATGGGATCACTCCAAGTGCAGATGGCGGATGGCACTGTGTTTAACGTTGGCTCTGGTTTTACCGATCAACAGCGTCAACGCCCGCCTGAGAAGGGGCAGACCATTGTCGTACGTTATAACGGCGTGACGGATAAAGGGATCCCACGTTTTGCCCGCTTTATACGAGAAAAAGTCGCACTCTAGGCGCGACTTGACTCGCTTGTTGTTCGGCGGCTAGTGAGATGCGGTTGTCGATGAGCCTGACGTTGCTGTCTTGGTCACGGTATCCGAGGTTGGGTGCCGCAATTGATGGTCAAGACATTGGCAATCGGTGCTGTACTTTTTCTTGCCGGTTTTTCCGATCCCAGGGTTGAAGCTGTTGGTTGGATCAAGCTGATGATAAAAGTTGGCTAAATCGGGCTCTGCCGCATAAAGGTGTCCCACATTATGCTCTGCCGGATATTTCGCGCCGCGGGTTTCTAATTGCGCCAGCATCTTAGCTTTGATTGCTGCCACGTCTGCGCCTTTTTTGATCACATAGTCTTGGTGAAACACATGACAGAAGAAATGGCCGTAATAGAGCTTTGTCACTATGTTTTGTTCAATCTCTTCGGGCAAGTGTTCTTGCCATTCGGTTTCATTACGTTTTAGTGCAATGTCGAGAGCCAAAATGTCTTCACTATCCCGGTGGTGCATAATGTGATAGCGGATCGCTGCACCGGCGGCGGCAAAACGATGCAACATCGCTTTTTTGGCTTCATCCGCATTACAGGCAAAATAGTCACTGTCTGGGTGCTCGGCAAAAAAGCGGCTTAAAAAGGCGGATATCTCATTAATGCCCTCGTCAGAGGCTTTCACGATCAAGTAATGCTCATATCGATCGCGAAATGCCAACATGCGTTTGGGTAAATGCTGAGGAAATAATTGACTGGCATACTGCATCACTTTGTCGGGTAAGGACTTAGGCAGCAGCGGTACTTTGTCTAACCAGGCGGTGATCTGGGCTTTTAAGGCAAACATCTTGGGGATTGAATCGGTACCCAGTTGCCCAATCGCGAGAAACACGTCTTTTCCGTAACGCTCGGCGATATTAAAGGCATCACGGTGCATGTATTCACCGACCTCTGGCAAATGCGACAATTCAGACAGTACACGTCGACGCAGCGTATTGAAGACATCTGGATCATTGGTACCCAGATAAAAAACTTGCTCGCGCTCAGGGATAGGATAGGTGTCTAGTCGCACAGCGAACACAGCGAGTTTACCGGCACACCCGCTTACTTCATGCAGGCGACGTTTATCTGCGTTATAACGAGCAGGGCTGTCGGCATCGACATCACGCAAGATGTGCTCATAGTCATGGGCGGAGGCTTTACGGTCGTCAAACACAACGTCTTCGCGACGGTAATCCCCTTTTTCAACGCGAGAGAGTATGGTTTCTGGGTCGTCACCCAGGGCAATACCTAAATGGTTGACCAGTACTAATTCACCGTGTTCAGTCAGTTGCGCGAATAGCGAATATTCCGTATAAGCTGGGCCACGCTTCACTAGCGCTCCCCCTGAGTTGTTCGCCACGCCGCCGACAATTGAGGCGCCAATACACGACGAGCCGATGACCGAGTGAGGCGCTCGATGGTGGGGACGCAACGTTTTCTCTAAGTGATGCAGTGTGGTGCCAGGGAAACTGATCACTTGCTTGCCATCATCAATCAATTGTAATCCGTCGAGGCGGGTGGTGTTGATAATAACGACATCACGATCATAGTCATCCCCTTTGGGCGTAGAGCCCTCGGTTAACCCCGTGTTAGCCGCTTGCATAATCATGACCACATCGGCTGCAACACAAGCTTGTAGCACGCGCCATTGCATCACTAACGAGGTTGGAAAGATCACTGCCAGTGCCGATCCGCCCCCAGAGCGCCACCCCATGCGATAGTGCTGGGTTTGGCTTTTATCGGTAAGGAAGTTGTCTTTGCCCACGATGTCCGTCAACGTCGAGAGAAAAGTTTGCTGCTGGGTTGACGACAAACGTGATGGGGTATTCATAAGCGTTCCTTTCCTTCATGTTTACAAAGGCTGGGGTCAGCCTAGCTGGCCCGCTTGTGGTCAGGCAGGCCGAGAGACGCTCGGCCTGATGGATTGAGATTACGCTACAGTGAGCACATCAGCAAATTGCAGTATGTTCACCAATATAATGCCAATAATGCCGGCCGCGACTAAATAATACAGCGTGGGTAAAATCGTTTTTCTGAGCGTCGCGCCTTCTCGCCCAAGTAAGCCAACGGTTGCAGAGGCGGCGACGACGTTGTGTATTGCAATCATATTGCCAGCGGCCGCGCCAACGGCCTGTAGAGCAATGACAACCACCGTCGATGCGCCCAGGGTCTGTGCGACTTCAAACTGAAATTGACTAAACATCATGTTCGAAACGGTGTTTGAACCGGCAATAAATGCGCCTAATGCGCCAATTGTTGCACTCAGCGCTGGGAAGCCATCGCCGACCAGATCAGCGGCAAATCGTGCGGTCATCACGGGCATACTGACGAGTTCGGCACCATTCACGCCTGAGTTAATAAAAATACGCACCATTGGAATCGTAAAGACCAAGACAAAGCCGGCGCCGATCAGTGTTTTACTCGACTCGCGTGCAGCTGTCATTAGTGGGGCTAATTGACGAGCTTGTAATAAGATATAGGGCGTCCAAGCCATAGCCATGCTCATGGGTTTATCTTGGATTTTAAGGTCCATTTTTAATGATCCTAGCCAATGTGTCGGCCACGTGGATTCATCATCAAAGTCCCACTGCGTCTTGGGAACAAGAAATCCTTTCCGCGCGGCTATCGTGACCAGCACAATACCGACGAGCCCGCCGAGTAGTGATGGAAACTCCGGGCCGAGCAGCCAGCCGGTGAGCGCGTAGGGAACCGTAAAGGCTAAACCAGCAAAAATTGCAAAAGGCGCGACCGCCAAGCCTTCTTTCCAGCTTTTATTTTTTCCAAAAAAACGGGTCAGCATCATAGCCATGAGCAGCGGCATAAGGGTGCCGATCACCGCATGAATAAACGAGACTTGCGTGGTAATTGCCTGCAAGTAGGTGGCCCAATCGCTGCCGTTGGCGGTGAGGGTCTGACCAATAGCATGACTGTCTAATCCTTTATTAACCCCGACGATAATGGGGGTCCCCACGGCGCCGAATGACACAGGGGTTGACTGGATCATCATGCCGACCACTACCGCTGCAAGCGCAGGGAAACCGATGGCAACCAAGAGTGGCGCGGCAATTGCAGCAGGTGTCCCAAACCCAGATGCTCCCTCAATAAAAGAGCCGAAACACCAAGCGATGATAATGGCTTGTATTCGCCTGTCGTCCGAGATAGTGGTAAAACCATTTCGAATCACGGTGATCGCGCCTGTGTGCTTTAACGTGTTAAGTAAAAGGATGGCACCAAACACGATCCACAGGACAGCGGCGGTGATAATGAGTCCTTGGGCAATAGAGGCCGATACGCGCGCTGCGCTCATTTGCCACTGGAATAGTGCGATCAAGACTGTCATGATAAAGGCAACCGGCATCGCCTTTTTGGCAGGCCAGTTTAACCCCACCAGTAAAATAGCAGCCACCACAATGGGTGAGAACGCAACGAGGGCGTAGAGGGTATCTGTCATAAGTATTCCTTAGTTAGGCGTCTCTTCCGTTAAATCACGTAAAAAAGTGGCGTCACCCATGTGTTGTTATTTTGCTGACAGCTCGGTGACGTAATGTTAACC
>NZ_MUFH01000216.1:0-5130 GCF_001996115.1 Salinivibrio sp. MA427 | reverse complement strand
TCACAACACTGCGGGCTTGGATAAGCGCAAGAAGGGCAATTCGCAAAGGAGTAAGTAGATATGCAAAGAGAACAATGGGGCTCACGGGCTGGGTTTATCCTCGCTGCCGTTGGGTCAGCAGTCGGCCTAGGGAATATTTGGCGATTCCCCTATATGGCGTATGAGAACGGTGGCGGTGCCTTTTTTATCCCTTACCTTTTCGCCATGCTCACTGCCGGTATTCCATTTATGATCATGGAGTTTGGTTTAGGGAAAAAATTACGTGGCTCATCGCCCGTGGTTTTCTCAAAACTCAACACCAAGTTTGAGTGGCTCGGTTGGTTCCAAGTCTTGATTGCGGCAACGATTGGGATCTACTACGTCGCGGTCATTGGTTGGGCCATTTCGTACTTTGGCTTCTCATTTGGACAAGATTGGGGCACAGATACCAACGCCTTCTTCTTTTCAGATTACCTAAAGCTGGGTGAAAACTCGCCCACTAATTTGGGTGATTGGCAATGGCATATTGCGATTCCGATGATCATTGCGTGGGCAATCACGTTTGCTGCCGTATTCCGTGGCGTAAAAGGCGGGATCGAAAAGGCGAGCAAAATCATGATGCCACTGTTGTTTATCATGGTGCTGCTGCTAATAGGCCGTGTGGTGATGTTACCGGGCGCGCTTGATGGGCTTAACTACTTGTTTTCGCCAGACTTTAGCAAACTGACAGATGCCAGTGTTTGGTCCGCTGCTTACGGGCAGATTTTCTTCACTCTCTCTGTCGGCTTTGCCATCATGCTCGCTTACTCAAGCTATTTACCTGAGAAATCGGATGTGAATAATAACGCCTTAATGACGGTGTTGATTAACTGCGGCTTTTCGATTGTCGCGGGTGTGTTGATCTTCTCTATTCTCGGCTACATGGCCGCCGAACAGAGTAAGGGCATCACTGACGTCGTCAGCGGCGGTGTCGGCTTGGCCTTTGTCACTTTGCCAGCCGCAATTAATCTGTTGCCTATTCCTTATATTTTGGGTCCCTTGTTCTTCTTAGCGCTGGTGGTGGCAGGCTTAAGCTCGCATATCTCGATCATCGAGGCGGTTACATCATCGATCATGGATAAGTTGAATGTCACACGTCAAAAAGCGGCAATCGCGGTTTGTGGTGTGGGCTTTGTGGTCTCAATGGCGTTTGCTACCAACGGTGGCTTGTTGCTGCTTGATTTAGTCGACTACTTTGTCAACAACGTTGCATTGTTAACCAGCTGCTTGCTTGAGCTAATTGTCGTAGGCTGGCTAGTGAAACTGTCTGACATCCGTCAATACGTGAATCGCGTATCTGAATTTAATGTGGGACAGTGGATGGAAATTTGTATCCGCTTTATCAGCCCGATTATGCTGGCCGTGATCTTGGTTAAAAACCTGATTGATACCTTTAACGACGGCTATGGTGGCTATGCGCAGTTCGAGCTACTAACCCTCGGCTGGGGCTTGGTGGCAGCCATGCTGGTTGTTGGCATTATTGTTAACAGCACAACCACACCCGCTCGTGATATGGAGACAGACGCATGACAACAGGTGCAATCGTAATGATGCTTATCGGTTTAGCGGTAACATGGGGCGGTGCCGCTCTGTGTATTCGTAAAGCGATGCAAAGTAATAGTGAATAAAATATGTGAAGCGCCTGCTGCAAGTAGGCGCTGTTTTGACAATACAAACACGCCTAACAGCCCTCAAGCTCGATATCGCTTGGGGGCTTTTTGTTAGTCGCTGATTAATTACACAAACTGCGGGGTTGTTTCTAGCATCTTAGCCACAAAGCACCGATAATGGACCGATCAAAATAGCAACGAGGACAAAAGCACTATGGCTTCAGCCAAACGCATCTTGGTGGTGGATGACGATGTTGAGATTCGTGAACTTCTTCAGGCTTATCTGGCGAAAGCCGGTTATGACGTAGTCACCGCGCAAAATGGTCATGAGATGCAATCTAAGCTGGCCGTGCAGTATCCCGACTTAATTCTTTTAGACGTCATGCTTCCGGGTGATGACGGCTTTACCTTATGTAAACGTATCCGCAAAGACTCGGGTGTCCCCATCATTATGCTCACGGCGGTGTCGGACGAGACGGATCAAATTGTCGGACTTGAGTTGGGCGCGGATGATTACATTGCAAAACCGTTTAGCCCTCGCCAACTGATTGCACGTATTCGCGCGTTACTGCGCCGTACTCAACAGTTACAAGAAACAACCTTGTCACGCCCAAAAGCAATCCGCTTTGGTCAGTGGCGTCTTGAGCCAGCTACGCAGCAGCTGCATCATGTTGTCACTGGGATGGAAATCGAGCTGTCTGCCTCTGACTACGCACTGCTCATGCTCTTTATCGACCACCCGCACCAGCTACTGGATCGTAACGCCATTAGTCAGGCAACACGCGGGCGAGATGCCCAAGCGCAAGAGCGTGGTATTGATGTTCAAGTCAGCCGTCTGCGTCAACGCTTACGCGATACCAGTAAAGCGAACCTAATTAAAACGGTACGTGGTGCAGGTTATATGTTTGTTGCCGAGATCCAGTATGAATCATGAATGGCTCGAAAAACTGATCCCACGCTCTCTGCTTTCCAGAACACTGCTGTTAACGCTACTATCGGTGGTCTTGGCACAAGGGATTGCGACATCAATCTGGTATACTCAGTCGAAGCGAACCCAGCTAGAGGGATTAGAATCCGCATCGGCGAGTTTAGCCAACATGTTTGCATCGACCACCACCTTTTTTCAGTCTTTACCCGTGGCGTATCGTCATGTCGCATTGAATCAGTTGCGTAATATGGGTGGCACGCGGTTTTTTGTTTCATTCAATAAAGAAAAAATTCACATCACGCCGATCGAAGACACGCAAGCCAAACAGGTTGCTATCGATACCGTATCAGGCATTCTTCATCAACAACTGCCGGCGTTAAACACCATCGAGGTTAATTTTTCTCGCCCTGAAACATTGCGGGTGCTGAATAACGATATTTTATTGCAAGATTTACCCAAGTCTTGGGCACATCACACCTTAAGCTTAGAGCCACTCAATCCACCTATTCTGGTGGTGCAAATGGAGCTTAAAACCGATGAATGGGTTTATATCGCTGCCCTACTTCCTGCGCCCTATGTGACCCTCGACGATACGCTGATCACCGCCGATCAAGTGGTCTTTATCGTGGTCATTACCGCTTTGCTGCTATTTTTTACCTACATCTTAATTCGTCAACAAGCTCGGCCGCTAAAGCGATTAGCAAAGGCCGCTAATTTATTCAGTACTGACATTGAGCAACCCCCGCTTAAAGAAGAAGGCGCGGCTGAAATTGCGATTGTGACCCGAGCTTTCAACCGGATGCAACGACGCTTACAACGCCATCTACGCGAGCGGGAAACCCTTTTTCGCTCGATGTCGCATGATTTAAAAACCCCTATTACGCGGTTACGCCTGCGCGCGGAGCTGATCGACGATGAGGTACAAACGGCAAAATTAAATAAAGACTTGGACGATCTTGAAATGATGGTGAAAGGCGCGGTTCAAACCGTGCGTGATACCGATATTCACGAGAATATGGCCGCGATTGATGTGATCGACTTTTTAGCGATGATTGTTGAACCCCACAACCAAACCAGAATGCGGGTGCAGATTGAAAGCGATGCCGTGCCGCCATTTACCTGTAAACCGCTCGCGTTTAAACGTTGCCTATCCAATTTAATTGATAACGGGGTTAAGTATGGCGAAAAAGTAACCATTTATGTTATGGACGCGACGCACACCTTAGATATCACCTTGATCGATGAAGGCCCTGGTATTCCAGAAGAAGCACTCACGTCAGTGTTCGATCCCTATGTGCGCTTGCATGATGACAGTGACGGCTCGGGCTTAGGCCTTGGGATCGCCAGAGATATCATTCATGCCCATGGTGGTGATATGGTGCTCAGTAATCATCGTGAGGGTGGATTACAAGTTGATATCAGTTTCCCGCGGGTAGAAGAATAATGCGTCGAACAACACGATTTTTATCGGGTGCGCTGCTTGCGTACAGTTTGTTAGCCTACAGCGTTAGCGCCGCTGCAAGCAAGGTTGAAGTGCTTCACTGGTGGACCTCAGCCGGAGAGGCCAAAGCCGCCTCGGTATTACGTCAGGGCATGGAGCGACAAGGCTATCAATGGCAAGATTTTGCGGTAGGAGGTCGCGCTGGGATCAGTGCGATGAATACACTGAGAATTCGTGCGATTAGTGGCAATCCACCTTTGGCCGCACAAATCAAAGGCCCAGAGATCACGGAGTGGGCGAGACTCGGTTTTTTGCGTAATCTTAATAATATTGCTGATGCCGAGCAGTGGGAAGCCAAGATCCCTGCGCCACTTAGAGATGTGATGCAGTATCAAGGCAATTACGTCGCCGCGCCCATTAATATCCACCGAGTAAATTGGCTATGGATTAACTTACGTGCGTTTGAGGCCGCGGATGCTGATATCCCGACCGACTTTGATAGCTTTTTTACTGCGGCAGATAAACTTAAGCAGGCAGGCTATGTTCCCCTTGCCCTGGGCGGAGAGCCCTGGCAAGTGGCGACGCTGTTTGACAGCTTGGCCCTGTCCGTCATGGGACCACAACTTTATCAGCGGGCGTTTCTTAATTTNACGCATTACTGAGTGACGGCGTCATTGAAGCGTTCCGTTTACTCGCCAAAATGCGCAAATATGTCGATGACAAGGGTCAAGGCCGAAACTGGAGCGATACCACGCAGCTGCTGATTAATAATCAGGCAGGCATGCAAGTAATGGGAGATTGGGCGAAAGGTGAATTTTTCGCAGCTAATCAGCAAGAAGGCAAGGCGTTTACCTGTGTTGCCGTCCCTGGCACTAAACACGCGTTTAGCTATAACGTCGACAGCTTTGTGTTTTTTAAACCCAACAATGAAAACGAGCGGCAAAGCCAGGCGGATATAGCGTCGTATTTATTGACACCGCAATTTCAACGCGATTTTAATCGTTATAAAGGCTCTTTGCCGATCCGATTTGATGTGCCATTGCCTGAGGATGATCATTGCGCCCACGCATCGCGCGATGCGTTTCTTTATGCGCAAGAACACGGCACCTTAAGCCCGAGTATGTCACATGGAC
>NZ_MUFH01000215.1:0-4649 GCF_001996115.1 Salinivibrio sp. MA427 | reverse complement strand
GGCTCACCCAGGCCATTGCATCCGATCTTGCTGATATCCGTTTACAATTTGGTCAAGACGCCATTGTGCCGGCTGAGCAAGACGCACTGACATTTAGTTACCCTGTCACTGAACACCCAACCAAGATAAGCTCCCACAACTTTGATAAAAATCCGCACGTAAGCGGTATATTGAAAGGAATAAAGGGCCAATATTTGATTCACGTAAGCGGTATATTGAAAGTGCGTAAATTTACCAGCTATGAAGTCACGGCTTCGCACGAGTAACTGACACTTGGGATTTCCCTAAAACCGTGCAAGGCTACCCACAGACTTGCACGGCGTCTGCTTTTATCGGTGTGCTTTATCAGTCAGCACCGCCATCGTAAGACGGCTCACGCATATATCGCGGCCGCGTTCATCTTGGAGGGTAATACTCCAAACTTGCGTGGTTGCCCCAAGATGAATCGGGCGTGCGACCCCGGTCACTGTGCCTTGTCGCATCGCGCGTAAATGATTGGCGTTAATATCGAGGCCGACGCAGTATTTCCCTTCAGGCACACACATATTAGCGGCGAGTGATCCCAAAGTTTCAGCCAACACCACCGACGCACCGCCGTGCAACATGCCCAGCGGTTGATGCGTATGCGCGGCAACCGGCATGGTGCCTGTTAAGCTGTTGTCATCAAACGCCGTATAAATAATCCCTAAATGCTCAACCAAGGTATTCGCCGATGAGGCATTTAGCCCCGCGAGCGACATGTCTTTTTTCCAAATGCTCACCATGTCTCACCTATTATTCATTCAATAACCGCTAACAGTTGCCCTGATGATCAACGTCGACTAGCGCAACACGAAGAAAGCAGCACCATGAACAACTCCCACTAAACGCTGCGCGTTTTGAAGGAGTTTCAAAAAGAAAGCCTAAGCCGCCTTTTTAGGCTGGTTCCCAGCCTGAATACCTAACGCCCAGTTTAAATTAACTTGCGCACTGGCTACATCACGGGGCTTCTCACAGCCACATTCGCATGAGTGCCACCGTTCAGCTAAGGTCTTTTTCTTCTTAGCTCCGCAGTCTGGACAGGTTTGACTTGGCTTAACTTGCTTTGTTGGTACTTCAACAAATTCGCTACCAGCTTCTGCCGCTTTGTATTGCAGCAAATTAAGAGTCATGGCTGGCGCTGTGTTCAGGATTTCCCGATTTAGTCCAGCTTTTTGTTTTACCATTTTCCCGTTTTTCTCGGCTGTGCCTTTGGCACTGCGAGTCATGTTCTTAACGGTAAGTTTTTCAGTGGCGATCAATGCCGCCACTTCAACTAATTTTGCAGTTTCTTTGTGAGTAAAATCGAGCCTTTGACGGGCGATTTTTTGGTGCAGTTTGGCAATTTGATGCTTTAGTTTGCGGTGGGCGCGAGTTCCTTTTTTAGCCAAAGCCAAATCACGTTGCAAAGACGCTAGTTGCTCTTTGCTATTCCTGAGATAGCGCGCATTCTCGACTTGCTCAAAATGACCATCTTGATCGATAGTCGAAAAATAGTGAGAAACACCCCAATCTAAACCAATGGCTTTAGTGCCACATTGTCTTTCAATGGAATCGTATTCCATAGAAACCGAGATAAACCACTCATCATTCTTGCGAATGATCTCGGCAGTTTTTGGCTTACCGCCAGCGTTTCTGGCTTTGCCTCGGATCTTAACGATGCCGACATTAGCCAGATAAACTGCGCCATGTTTTTTCTCTTTTAGGTGAAGTTTCCAACCGTCACCATGTGCCTTATAGCCCCAACCTTTAAAGCGCTGGAACGGTTTAAAACGTGGGAACCCAGCTTTCTTATCACCTTTCTTCAATCGACGAAAAAATCCGTCAAAAGCCAGTGCAACACGCTTTAAAGTGACCTGCTCGCTCTGAGCGTTGGCATTGAAAATGCCATGCGCTTTGCGATTGTTGCGCCACAGTGTGTTGATTTTGCATTGCTCTGAAAAGTTAAGTCCGTAATTAGAATCACGGTATGTTTCGATGCGATCACGTAAAGCCCAGTTGTACAACTGGTGATGATGTACAAACAAATCCATCAGCGATTCTTCTTGAGAAGCAGATGGTTTTAATTTGAATGTGACTTTACGGATTGCTTTTTTCATACAACCGATTATATTTAGTTGTTATGAAAAAACAAGTCTTGAACACTCTATATCACAGCGTATATAACATTCACTACCATTTAGTTCTTGTAACTAAATGCCGTCGTCGCTGTATTACGCCAGAGGTTACCGCGTACTTAGAGCTTCAGTATAGAAGGTTGTTGGAAACTTGGGATTGTGAGCTTTTGGAGTGCAACGGTGAACCAGACCACCTACACCTTTTAATTTCTGCGAACCCCAAAATACAACCAAGTAAAATGGTGAACAGTTTAAAAACTGCCACATCAAGACTTGTGAGAAAGGAGTTTTCTGAACACTTGGGTAAGTTTTACTGGAAGCCAGTTTTTTACAGCAGAAGTTATTGTCTGGTTAGTTGCGGAGGTGCGCCATTAGAAATCGTTAAACAATATTTGGAACAGCAGGAAGGGTTTGATTAAAGCCACTACTTCGTGGTGGTGCGCCTTTCACCACCACCTAAATTAACTCGCTTTGGCTCATTAGATTTAGATGGAGCACTAGGCGCTATTGGGTAGACGCCGGGGCGATAAGACAGTACATCACCTATACTAACTGAGCGCCGTTCACGGCATGCTTCGGTCACGCCCATGTTAGGTAAAACGATACAGGAAACAATCATGCGACGCACGGCCCACACAGTCATTCTGTCTATCTGCTTCATTCTCACACTTACAGCCTGCTCAAATTCACCCACAGGCCGGAATCAGCTTTTGCTCTTTTCTGGCAATCAAATGGCTGACCTAGGCCAGCGTTCATTTGAGGAAATGAAGCAATCCCAGCCAATCAGTCAGGACAAAGCCGTGAATACGTACGTACAGTGCGTGACTCAAGCGATTTTAAAAGTGGTTCCGCCTCAATCAAATTTTTCCGAATGGGAAGTGGTGGTGTTCGACAGTGAGCAAGTGAATGCGTTTGCTTTACCAGGCGGAAAAGTAGGCGTCTATACCGGCCTACTCAATGTCGCAGAGACGCCCGATCAATTAGCAGCGGTTATTGGTCATGAAATTGGTCATGTGTTAGCCGATCATAGTAATGAACGTCTTTCTCGCTCTCAACTTGCCGCACTGGGCCTAACAGTTACCGGTATGTCTCTATCAGATAGCCCTCATGCCGCCATGGCAATGGCCGGTTTAGGACTTGGCGTGCAAGTCGGTATTTTGCTGCCCTATAACCGCGCGCAAGAATCAGAATCGGATAAAATTGGCCTACAGCTGATGCATCAAGCCGGTTTCAATCCGAGTGCCAGTGTCGACCTATGGCGCAATATGGCCAAAGCGTCTGATGGCGCGCCACCCGAACTGCTCTCGACGCATCCGTCTCCCAACACTCGCATAAAAGCACTCGAGTCAGGTGTGTCTCGCTTGCCTAACGTCCCTCACCGTATGACAGCCCAGTGCCAACGCCCGCGTACAAACTAATCATATGCAAACATTGTATTAACAAAGTGAATTCACTCACAAAGGCACTATCTATCGTGACTGATAATCGATGAAGCACAGTAACCCCTACCCTTGTCACACAAATCATTAACCTTTGTGTTACGCTTAGCCTAGGTTTTAGTGGGTAGTGATTCTGTGTGATTAAGCAGTCTTTCATCTTTTTGATTTGCATGCTATGGGCGCCGTTTACGTTAGCAACGTCACAACCCCATGCAGATTTATTTGATCAGATGTTTGAAAAACATGCACTGGTCATGATGCTAATCGATCCTGATAAAGGCGATATTCTTGCTGCTAACACAGCTGCCAGCGAATTTTATGGGTATTCGCGTGATACGCTGGCGCAAATGAACATCAAAGAGATTAACGATTTATCCCCTCAATCGGTTGCAGAAGAACGAAAGCTGGCAGCATTAGAAAAACGTCGTTATTTTGTGTTCCGTCACCAGTTAGCCGATGGCTCAACCCGTACCGTTAAAGTCTCATCGGTTCCGGTTTCTTATCGCGGCAGTCCAGTGCTTTTTTCTATCGTCACCGACATCAGTGAATTTCGCGCCACACAAGAATCCTTGTGGCATTACCAAAATCGTCTAGAGCACATGGTTGATGAACAAACTCAACAGCTTGAAAAACGCACAGACCACCAACTGATTGCGATTTCACTGGTTATTATCTTTCTCGGTGTGGTGTTGACCACAATGTGGCTGGTGTTACGCAAAAAACGCCGCACCGAATATGAGTTACAACTTGAACGTGGTCGTCTCGATGAAATTATCCGTGGTACACATGTAGGCACGTGGGAGTGGCACGTCCCGAGTGGTCAGCTGGTAGTGAATGATCGCTGGGCCGAAATCATCGGATACAGCCAAAAAGCGCTTTCTCCGATCACGATAGAAACATGGAAGTCACTCTGTCACAGCGAAGACTATGTCCATGCTCAAGAGAAAATACATTCAGCCTTTGGTGACTTAACGCCAAACTATGAATGTGAGTTCAGAATGCTGCATAAAGAGGGTTTCTGGGTCTGGATATGTGAGTTCAGAATGCTGCATAAAGAGGGTTTCTGGGTCTGGAT
>NZ_MUFH01000214.1:0-4676 GCF_001996115.1 Salinivibrio sp. MA427 | reverse complement strand
GAATAATTCAACTATCGTTATAGTGATAGCATAATTGCCCAACAATTTACTGCGTAAGATCAAGCTAAGTGCGCATCAACTAGGCAAAAACAAGAATGACAAGTAACCGACGACCCCCATGGTGCTCATTACTAGCGACATAATCGTGACGACTTTGCGGTGCGCGCGAAGTGTCTCCATCATACGCAAAAGCAGGTTGGTCCTTGGTGGTATCACTCCAAGGCGGTGCGCATATTCATCCGCTTGCCGCTGATGGCCTTGCTCGCCCAATATATCGAGCAAATGTTGAACATGAGCCACCGAGCAGTGCCGCAGAACACCCATCGATTCCTCGATTGGCATTACGGTGAGTAGCTCGGCTTGCCGAGTTAATTCGTATTGTAAAAAGGCATTACGAGCCGCGACGATCTCGGAGGTTGAGAAAGTTGCAGTGTTATCAAAGGTGTTGTTCATTACCGTCATGGCGAATCTCCCGATTGGCAACAGGTAACGACCATCAACAACGTATAGCGCCTAAAAGGCAGCATTATGCGTTAGAGCGAGAGGAGAAAAATAAAGCAGGTGGGGCCAGCTATCAACAACGGCTGGTAAACTGGCAGAGACAATACCAACAGTCGCTATTTTTCTCCGTTTCGACTCGGAGGATGGTCGGTATTGTTCATAGTTATCTCCAAAAAATGTATTGCTTTGAAAGCGTGATCAATATAACAAAAAAGTTAAGCTCTGTCTGTCAGTTGGGCGTTAATTTTATCGCCGCATCTGCTCGCTAACCTGATCGGACCGGACACTCTATACAGTTACTTCGCATGCCCCTCACTTTTTTGACGGCACAGTAACAGGCTCGCACCTAATAATTGCGAAAAAGCGACGGTGAGATCCGTTTGCATACGCTGCTCACACTCTTTTTGTAACGCTTTTAGAATTCTAAACGCGGCGCCATTGTCCGCTTTGCCACTAATCAGTAGATAGAAACAGAGTTTGAGCGTGGCTTTGAAGTCACCGTTTGCATGCATCGCCTGCATCCAACTGGTCATAAACGCATTAATGGTGCTGGTTGTATCAAGCGGCATGCGCAAGCTGTCGACGATAAACGGCTCCAGCGCGACCATAAAATCTTGTTTTCGAGGAAAGTGATGACTAATCCCGGTACGCGATACGCCGGTCGCCTCGCTTAACGTGGTATACGACATTCCCTCATAGCCAAGCATTAATAATTGGTGTTTCGCCTCTGCTAGGATGAGCTCAATGGTCTGTTGCGTTTGCGCTTTACTCCGTTTAGGCATACGTAACCTGTTCTCCCGTCAATCGCCACTGTTGGCGCAGTGCTGTAACGCGCGCCCGTTTGGCTCGCACTTGCGTCTGGCTCGCGATAAAGCCTAGCCCTTAGTAAAAATAGTACAGACTCACCAATAAAGCCTGACAGTAAACGTCTTATGTGAATACGGAGGCTGATCAAGCTTTTGGCATTGGCTCCTGAAAATGGGGTGAAAAAACTGAAAAATCAGGCAAAAAACACCGCAAATAGTGTCATCAGTCATAATTTAGACAGTCGTTTAAATGATTATCTTGCGTATGGTGGCCGAGGATCCGTAAGTTAACATTATTATAACGTTTTAACGTATCTCCACGTTGCGACAATGAGGAAGTCCAATGTCACATATCAAACCACATGATCAGATCTTACGTTGGGCCGATGAGCGCCCAAATCATGTTTTTCTGCGCCAAATCCACGGGCGCCGCTTTCATGATTATACCTTTGCCGAGGTCGCCGAGCAGGCCCAGAAAATGGTAACAGCGCTCCGCGATATGGGGCTTAAGCCGGGTGACAAAATCGCACTGATATCAAAAAACTGTGCTGAGTGGTTTATCGCAGATTTAGCAATGATGATGGGAAGCTACATCAGTGTGCCCATATTTCCTACCGCGGGCACCGACACTATCGATCATGTCATTAACCACAGCGAATCGAAAGCAATGTTTGTGGGTAAATTAGATGACAGTATAGCGCTAACGGCCTCGTTAGAAAGTCTGCCGAACCTAAAAACAATTGCCCTCCCTTATCCTACCGTAAACTGTCATTACGAATGGCACGATCTGATCGCCAACCACGAACCGTCACTTACCTACCACTGGCCCATATTACCGAGCGTGTATACATCATGGGGTCAGCCATTATGGGCGGGATCCCGACGGCATTTCCTGAATCACTCGATACTTTCATTGAAGATGTCAAAATGCATCGCCCAACCCTGTTTATTTCGGTCCCAAGGCTTTGGACCCTATTTCAACAGCGAATCCAGGAGAAGCTGCCGGACGGTAAGTTGAACCTACTGCTCCGTATTCCGTTAGTGAGTACGATCGTCAAAAATAAAGTCGCTAAAAACTTAGGCTTGGATCAAGCACGTGTATTGGGCTGTGGGTCCGCCCCTGTCGCGCCGGCATTGTTGGAGTGGTACCGCAAGATTGGTTTGAATGTCACCGAAGCGTGGGGCATGACCGAAAGTTATGCCTACAGCACCATTAATTATCCTTTCCGGGCCGATAAAATTGGTACCGTTGGCAATGCCGGCCCAGGGGTTGAAATCAAGATCGCAGACGACCAAGAAATCTTAGTAAAAAGCCAAGGACTGTTTAGCGGTTATTACAAAAATGAAGAAGCAACCAAAGAAACCTTGGTCGACGGTTGGTTGCATACTGGTGATTTAGGGGAGCTCGACAGCGATGGCTACCTCAGTATCTCAGGGCGCAAAAATGATACGTTCAAAACCGCCAAAGGTAAATTTGTCGCCCCTGTACCGATTGAAAAGCGCTTATTTGAATTATCAAACGCTGAAATGTTGTGCGTAATTGGCTCAGGCATGCCAGCACCGATTCTACTTGCGCTCCCACACCATTTCCCTCATTTTGATCGCGCTCGTTACGAGCGTCGAGTAAAAAAAGTGGTGGATACTATCAATGGTGAACTTGAGTCACACCAGCAAATTAAAGGTGTGTTGATGATTAAAGAACCATGGAGTATTGAGAACGGTAAACTGACACCGACCTTAAAAATTCGTCGCCATAAGCTGGAGCAGGAATACCACGATCTTGGCACTCACTGGCCAAAAGGCACGCTCGTGCAGTGGGAAGAAGACTTGCTATAGCTTCACCGGCGCCCCGTCAATCTATGCTGGGGCGCCGCAAGACAATACGATTAGCACCACCCCTTTCTTTTTTTCGATGCTATTTTTGATTGGTTCACCGGTAGTTTTTCCATCATTAATACAGAAAAGATATCAAAACCTGACCTATCTCAATGTGCCACAGGCATGTGTTTGCTAAAGATCGTACCACTGGTTTGCAGCCACGTCTTAAACGTGACGTCATTGGCTGCGTTTACGTAGGGGAACACCATGAAAGAGAACCAAACTGACGCTTGCGATGCTTGCGGTGTAAGTGCTGAGATTGGCTACATCATCTCAGAGGGCGATGATGYAGCAGAAGTCACCATTCAAGCCAACAGCCCTGAGGCGATAGCGGCGCGCTTCGAGCAGTATCTTGACCTGGCAAAGAGTATTAATCCTGCTGTGAAGCATGACTTTGATAGTCAGCACATTAAAAACGACGCACTGACGATTAAGATGCAATTTGAATGCAGTGCTGAAAAGCTGATTTTTGAACTGCGTAGCCGCAGTTTGAACAACGCCTAGGCGTTAAGCGTGCTTTAGTGGCATGCAGGCGATTACGCAGGCTTGCTTCAAAAACACGAAGCAGGGTGAATATTCACTCACCCTGCTCATTATCTAGCTATGATTCGAGCATCCTGGCTCAGTGAAAGCGCTCGTCGCCGGTTAAAGCCTTAAGCTCTGCCACGCTTCACACATTTCACGGAATGTTGTCGCATCACCCTCAGGGCGATCCGGATGCCATTTTAGGGCCATCTTCCGCCACTGGCGACGAATTTCATGTTCGCTCGCATTTTCGTCCAAACCTAACACGTTAAGTGCTTTGTTTCGCTCCAGCATCGCAGTCCCTGGCGTATCATTACCGATGTGGCGCTGGTAATGCTTCCAAAAAGAAGACAGCAATTCTTTGACATCATCTTGGCTAGCATCATAGTTGTTCCAGTCCATGTAGTAATCGCGTAATGGATCCTGGTAATCGATTTCTTTGGCCACAAAACCATGACCTCCCACACGCCATTGTAATTGAATATCCATGGATTCAACCTGCAACCATTGCTGGGGCAGCAACATTTCTTGCAGTTGATATAGGGCGTTCATGATCAGGAAATTGCGTTTAAACAGATCAAGATGGGGGTCTTCATCGAGTTGCGCCATCATGGTATCTTTTCGCAACTCACCCAGCAGGTGATGCACTTTCCAACTTTGTCGTGTCGACTCTAAAATACTGAGTATCGGCCAAATCAGGGGGTTGTCTATTTCATCCCGTTTTTCAGCAAGCATGACGTTCGTCCTCTGTCACTGGCCAGCTATTTTAAACCGGCACGTCTTAGGTTTGGTCGTAAAGCACCTTACTTAAGGTATAAACCAATTCTGAGTGTTTTGTGGTCATAATCGAAAAATTCATTGTTATTGGTCAGTATGCCGCCATTACAATGACACTTTCCGATTGCCGGTTAAAATCTAAGCATATCTGGTGCCAACTTATTTTTAAAAAATCATAATATTACGTAT
>NZ_MUFH01000213.1:0-4678 GCF_001996115.1 Salinivibrio sp. MA427 | reverse complement strand
GGTGTATGGAGCTCATTTAAATCGTTTATTGAATCAATAGTTGACGAACCTGAAGCTCTATAAAAAGCCTGCGGGTTCAACCACGAAGTGCAACACTCTCGTCTGCAGCCTGACATAACTTGTTAAAGATAACGTTAGGCTGGCTAAAAGAGGATATCCATAGTTCTGTGTCACCGATTCATTACAATCGGCATAGTTGTCGCTCCGCCCTTCGACTTTGCTGATTAACTGCGGCAGCGTCACGTTCCAGTATTACATTGGAGGTATCCACGTTTCTGATGCTTCCAACATACTTGCGTGCAGCGCCAAAAACTCCGCCATGACCGCGCAGGGCGTGTATTAGAAACCCTTAACCCACATTGAACTGCCCAACGGCACGCGGTATCGCTACCGCTACTACCCGTTTGGGCGACGCATCGCCAAAGAATGTGCGCACAGCGACACACAAACCAACTACCTGTGGGACGGCGCGCACATTGTACAGCAGCAACAGGCCACCGCTGATGGGCAGGTGTTGCAACAAACCGAATACCTCAACGAGCCCGGCAGCTTCCGCCCGATGGCGCAAGTGACTCACCATGAGCAAGGTAGCGAACTGCATTACATCGTGACCGACCACGCGGGCACACCGCAAGAGCTGTGTAATGAGCAAGGTGATATTGTTTGGCGGGGCGAGCAAGCGCTATGGGGTCATTATCACGGGCAATCACAACGCCACTGGAAACGACGCGAAGAAGCGGCCAACGACAGTATACAGTGTGACCTTCGCTACCAAGGGCAACTCGAAGACGCAGAATCGGGCCTTTACTATAACGTAAACCGTTATTACGATGCAGACAGTGGCCAGTATCTTAGCCCCGACCCAATAGGGTTTGTGGGAGGGTTAAGGCCGCAGGCCTATGTTGCCAACCCACTGGAGTGGGTGGATCCGTTGGGGTTGGCGGGGTGTGGTGGAAAGAAAAGGCCTGATACGCCCAAAAAAATTAAGCTGAATAGAGCTGGCGTAACGCATGTTAAAGAGCGTCATGTGGGTAATCACCCTGAATGGAAACAGAAAAGTAAATGGACCCTTAGTAATGCAGAAGGCGTTGTTGATCAAATCAKTCACCTAAYGCACTGATCCYAATGKGATTRCTCCCATCAATCAACTCRGTAACTAACAGGCATACCAAGTCTTATGACTTTGTTTATCGCTTTCACGTTGGCCAATGCTTCGCCAACTTGTGCATCGTAGTTACGTAGAGTCAGCTCAGGGCTGATTAACGTTTTGTATCGAGACATGCCTGTTTCTGACAGGGAGCGTTGGTGATAACCCTCTTCTTGTTTCCAGTCTTCCAAGTTACCCGATTTCAAGGCGCTGACGGCTGCATTGCGAGGGTGGCCGTCCTCCCAGTAACCCGCATTGCTGCGCGGTGGAATGGTCGGTTTGATGCCTTTTTTCTTGAGCACCTGATGACAGGCTTTCGTATCGTAAGCGCCGTCAGCACTGACTTGGGCAATTTTTCGKCGTAACGGATTGAGCAGCGTCGGTAGGGCTTCATTGTCRCCGACAGAYGCYAAGCTMACRACGGCAGAAATCACTTCATGTGTACTGTCGTCAATCGCRAGATGCAGCTTGCGCCAAACACGGCGTTTTTCYTKGCCATGTTTGCGCATTTTCCAYTCYCYCTCGCCGAAYACTTTTAAACCGGTRGCATCAATGACGACGTGAGCAACGGGCCCACGACTGGGTAATCGGTAGTTAACCTCAACCGTCTTCGCCCGTTTRCTGATACAACTGTATGACGGCGATTTTAGCGGTACGTCCATCAGACCAAATATCGAGTCGAGAAAGCCTTGAAGGGCGCGAAGAGGGAGCTTGAAAATGCCTTTAACCATCAGTACTGTTTCAATGGCACCATCGGTAAACGTAAAGCCTCTGCCTCGTTTGCCATGATGCTCTTTACAGTGCCAAGTCTGGATAGCGGCGTCATCAACCCAAAAGGTAATCGAACCACGGTTAACCAATGCCTGATTGTATTGCTTCCAATTGCTGATTTTGTACTTGGCTTTGCTCATCATCGGTGACCTGTTTTGAGGCTTTGATGATCCGATCGCGGCTCGGATGATTAGTTCAATAATTTAGGAAACAACGCCGTTCGAAAGTAGTTATTCAGGATCACTCCGCTGGCTATTATTAGGGTGAAAATGGAATTGGTGATCAAGGTGCTCACTTTAATGTTCGACCAATAGAAAACACAAGAACAGGTAAAGTGGCTGGAACTTTACCTCATTATGATTTTAAAAGGTGATCGATGTACTGGAATGAACTAGATGGATCAAAATTATTAGGCAAAGTTTTTTCATATCCTGTTAAGGTTGATAAGGTTGAGCTTGTGGAAGTCAGTATTAAGCGAGATGGGCCGACAGTATTAATACGATTTGATTTAGTAGGGAAGATTCCCGATCGCCCAACAAAAAAATGGGGGGAGTTCAACTGTTGTCAGTGTGGAATTAACTGCAGTGGAGTTTATGACCTTATGGTTAAAAACGTTAGTAGGAAAATGGTTTGCGATATAGTAATAGATGCTGGTGAGCACAGAAAAGTTCATTTAGTTAGTGAAGATAGAAGTGTTGAGGTATCCTTTTTCTGTGATCACATTCAGTTCATGGGGCCAAGTGTCTATTTAAATGAGTAAAAGCCCAATATATCATTAACATGTGGAGTCAGTACTGAAGAGTCTGTATTAGCGATAAAGTACAACTTTCTAAGTACTATCAAAATGATTTTGCAAGCCGTGGTTGACGTTTCGCCACAGCAATACTAACAGAAACGCCGCCATGACCGCGCAGGGCGTGTACTAGAAACCCTTAACCCACATTGAACTRCCCAACGGCACGCGGTATCGCTACCGCTACGACCCGTTTGGGCGACGTATTGCCAAAGAATGTGCGCACAGCGACACACAGACTCACTACCTGTGGGACGGCGCGCATAGTGTGCAGCAACAACAGGCCACCGCTGATGGGCAAGTCCTACAGCAAACCGAATACCTCTACGAGCCCGGGAGCTTCCGCCCGATGGCGCAAGTGACCCACCATAATCAAGGCAGCTAACTGCATTACATCGTGACCGACCACGCGGGCACACCGCAAGAGCTGTGTAATGAACAAGGTGATATTGTCTGGCGGGGCGAGCAAGCGGTATGGGGCCATTACCACGGGCAATCACAACGCTATTTCAGTTCTGTCAGATGTACTGCTGTGGAATATTGACTTCAGCGAGGCCAAATAAGGCCTCGCTGGTTAATATACTTCCGGAAAAGTAAAGATAAACCGATGATTGCATTATTGAGTTTTCTGACACATTGGCTGCCCACTGGAGTGATAAGTTTCGCACTGCCAGCTCTGCTTTCCATCAGAAATGGTCGTTCCGTTCACTTTCACTGTTTTCGCCGAAATACCCTTAAATGAGTAAGGTTCAATACCGGCAAACCAGACATAATGACCATCCGAAACAAAATTACCTTCAAGCACTTTAAGCGCTTTCATGTCAACGTCAGCAGGAAATTCCAGACTCCGCTTCCCTGCAATCAGAAACCCTTTTTTATCTGCGGCAGCATTAAAACTCAGGCATTTAAAACTAGATGCATCCACATCATTGCGTAGCTCGCCGGAGTAATAGCTTTTCCCATCAATCGTAGCCCAACCTCGACAGTCTTCAGAAATTTTCACCTGATGTTGATAGGGTATTTTGACCGTTTTTTCCGCTACATAGAAATAATTTTTTGCTACGTGCAGAGTCCGTATCCAGCCCGGTAGGTAACTGCTCTGCATTACAATAATAATTTCCGGAGGAGTAGCCGACAGCAATGTCCTGCCCTTTATACAACAACTGAAAATCTGCGGCTTTGGCATTTGCTAACGGCTGTGCCGGACGATTACTGAATCGTTGATAGATGACATTTTTTTCAGCTGTTTTATACGGATAAATCGACTCTGCGTGAGCACTGAATCCACTGGTTGCTACTAACACAGCGACAACAG
Organism: Salinivibrio sp. MA427; assembly: GCF_001996115.1. Lineage (NCBI taxonomy): Bacteria > Pseudomonadati > Pseudomonadota > Gammaproteobacteria > Vibrionales > Vibrionaceae > Salinivibrio > Salinivibrio sp. MA427. Next base: position 652 of record NZ_MUFH01000213.1, on the reverse strand, counting down.
GTAATGACTTGAAAGTACGGTAATACATTGAAACCTTTACCTTTTTTATGAGGACCAAGATAATCATCATCACATATAACAAATCAATTGGTTTCTTATTTTTTACTGTTTTTCGATCTGCTCCTAAAATCTGACAGGCACAAGGAGAAAGTTCTGCTGACCAGATCATCACAGAATCACTTTTATTGACTCATCACTGATCCGTTAATATCAGCCAGACTTGATCTCTCTAACAGATCATTGCATCCCGGTTCTGTTTTCATTTTGCTTTGATATCTGCATCGTAATTGAGATTTACGATGCACAAGTTGGCGAAGCATTGACCAACGTGAAAGCGATGAACAAAGTCATAAGACTCAGTATGCCTGTTAGTTACCGAGTTGAGCGATAGGATTTATTCCTCTGGGAACAGTGCGCTAGGTGAATGATTTGTTCAACAACGCCTCGCTAGAGTGATAAATTCAATGATTTAGGAAACAACGTCGGTAGTGTTAAAATGCCATCTTTACTGGTGAGGTCTTTATCTTCACGCAAAGCTTGCAAGGCGGCATCTATATCGGCTGTTGGTTTGGTCATGTGTCATCCCTTTTTAGTATAGTTGAACGAAATGACACAGAATTCTGAACGAACGAAATGACACAGAATTCTGAAC
>NZ_MUFH01000212.1:0-4680 GCF_001996115.1 Salinivibrio sp. MA427 | reverse complement strand
GGCTTGCTTGGCTTTTGCGCGTGCAATCGCAGCGGCGACTGCGGGTTTCACGTCGTTATCCGCCGATTGCGCCGCTTTTTACGCCTTCACCCGTTCAACTGCAGCGTTTAAGGCATCGCCAGAGCCGGCATTTTGCTGTGCGGCTTGTTTGCGACGTTCCGCTGCTTGGCGGTGTTTTTCTTCTCGCTCTTGTTTTTCTCGTTCCATCCGCGCTTTTTTGGCTTCAAAGCGTTGGCGCGCCCGTTCGGCCGCCTCTTTTTCTGCTTCAATCTCGCGGATTTCGGCTTTGGCTTGGCGATAATATTGCACCAGCGGAATCTCACTAGGACAGACGTAGGCACACGCGCCACATTCAATACAATCAAATAGATCGTAGTCTTGGCATTTGTCATAGTCTTGATCTTTCGCGTACCACTGCAGCTGCTGCGGGAGAAGATGCGCGGGGCACACATCGGCACAGGCACTGCACCGAATACAGGCCATTTCTTGTTTGGCTGGTGCTATTTCTTTGCGGGTTGGCACCAACACACAGTTAGTCGTTTTGGTGATGGGCACCTTAGCGTGAGGCACCGTAAAGCCCATCATCGGGCCGCCAATAATCACCCGTGGCTGTTTTTTATCCGCTTTATAGCCGTGCTGAGCTAATAGTTCGCCAATCGGCGTGCCCAATAGCCCCTGATGGGTATTTGGTCGGCACAACTTGAATGAGGATGTCGTCCTCAACCGCGTCGACAGCGGCATTTAACGCAGCAATCGCCTCGGGCTTGTTATCTTCAATACCAATCACCGCCAGTTTTGGCTTCACAATGTGGTTGAGAATTTGGATGCCCGCGACGATTTCATCGGCGCAATCTTGCATCAAGCGATCGTCGGCGGTGATATAGGGCTCACACTCGGCGGCGTTGATGATCAGTATCTCGGTTCGTGCGAGGCCGGTTTGTAGTTTACGGGCGGTAGGGAAACCCGCTCCCCCCATTCCCGCAATGCCCATAGCGCGAATATGGTCAATCAGGCGTTCAGGTGTTTGGGTGTGATACTCAGCAAAAGCGGGTTTTGCGCCCCATGTATTGTTACCGTCCGGTTGAATCACAACACAGCGATCGGATAACCCAGAAGGGTGGGCGATGGTTCTATCTTCCATTGCAATCACGGTGCCTGAGGTTGGAGCATGCACCGGCACACATTGCTGAATGTCGGTTTCGGTGAGAGCTTGTCCAGCGAGGACCTGATCGCCTTGGCTAACGAGTAGTTTGCCTTTACTGCCAATATGTTGTTTTAACGGAATAACCAGTTCAGATGGCAGTATGTGCTCAAGAATCGCGTTTTGGTTAGATTGGGTTTTGTGCTCGGGTGGATGAATACCGCCGTGAAAATCCCAGATCTGACCGTGTTTAATTTGTTCAATGAGACTTTCCATCAGGCGCGTGCCCCCTGATTGTCGGTTATGTTTACTACCGGAATTTGGTCGAGCTGCCACTTCCAGGTTTCTGGTGTATCCTGGACGGGGATCATTTCAATGCAATCGGTCGGACAGGGTGCTACACAGAGATCGCATCCAGTGCAATCTTGTTCAATCACGGTATGCATGGCTTTGGTGCTACCGACAATCGCATCAACAGGACACGCTTGAATACACTTAGTGCAGCCAATGCAGTCTTCTTCGTGGATAAAGGCAACGGTTTTGATGCTTTTTTCTTCATCATGCGCCAATTCTGTCGCCTCAACGCCCATCAGGTTGGCGAGGTTCTCGATGGTTTGTTGCCCGCCAGGGGGACATTTATTGATTTCATCGCCATTAGCAATCGCTTCGGCATAGGGTCGACAACCAGGATAACCACATTGGCCACATTGCGTTTGTGGCAGGATGGCATCAATTTGATCGACAATGGGATCGGCCTCGACTTTAAAGCGGATTGAGGCAAAACCAAGAATTGCGCCGAAAATAGCGGCGAGGGCAGCGATAACAATCACTGCGATCACGATTCCACTCATGATAAGGTCACCAATCCAGTAAAGCCCATAAAGGCGAGCGACATCAGACCTGCGGTGATCATAGCAACAGACGCGCCCCGGAAGGGAGCCGGCACATCAGCCGCGGCAATACGCTCACGCATCGCGGCAAATAGAATCAACACCAGCGAGAAACCACAAGCCGCACCAAAACCATAAATGATGGATTCAATAAAGCTGTGCTGCTGTTTTACGTTGAGCAAAGCAACACCCAACACCGCACAGTTTGAGGTGATCAGTGGCAAGAAAACGCCCAATAACCGGTGTAACGTAGGGCTGGTTTTGTGTACCACCATCTCAGTGAACTGCACGACCACGGCAATGACGAGGATAAAGCTCAGTGTGCGCAAGTAGCCAAGATCTAACGGAATGAGGATATAGGTTTCAACCAGGTACGAGCTCACCGATGCCAGGGTCAGCACAAAGGTTGTGGCTAAGCCCATGCCAATCGCTGTCTCTAGTTTTTTTGATACGCCCATAAATGGACACAGGCCCAAAAACTCCACCAGAACGAAGTTATTGACCAAGACAGTGCCCACTAATAGCAACAAATACTCAACCATGCTATTTAATCATTTAGTGTTTTTGTGATCTGCCTATTATCGACTTTTGAAGCGGCTATAACAACCGCCATCAAGCAGGGTTTTTGCCTGACCCGCTGTAAGCTATCAGTGACGCTTGATTTGCGACCGGCTTAGTAAAGGGTAGTGGTAGAACAGAAGGGGCGATCAATATGAGAAGGCTGTTTCGAGGGAGAAAATAGTCAAGTCTAAGCAGACAGCTCAGTCAACGTTGATGAAATAGCGTCATAATCTGCGAAGCAGATCAGGCAGTGACTTGGAAAGAGTAGAATTAAAATGAAGGAAGTGGCTCCCCCTGCGGGATTCGAACCTGCGACATACGGATTAACAGTCCGCCGTTCTACCAACTGAACTAAGGGGGAATCGATTTACTGATGTATTCTTTTTGATTTCAAGGTTGGCTCCCCCAACTGGACTCGAACCAGTGACATACGGATTAACAGTCCGCCGTTCTACCAACTGAACTATGGGGGAATTGCCTTGAGAACGGGGCGAATCTTAGCGAGCCCCTGAAAAAGTGTCAACTCATCAACCCTAAGAAAATCCATCTTTTCAACTGACTGCTGAAAAGCTAGCCGTTGGCGTTGATAAAAGCACCACAATGGCGATCGATTAAGCATTGATGCGAACTTGGACTTGACTTTTATTCACCCCAGTAAGGCAAGGGCTTTCAGTGGTTACCCACAGATTCTGTGGATAACCATGTGTGTGAATCTTGATARACTCGCTACATGGTTGATTTTATGCAAAACATCGATAATCACGAAATTGTTTTGTGTTTTTATGGTTATGATTTTATTGATTTTTTATGGGTAAGTGCGCACGAGTATGACGAAGGCGGAATGTCAATATTATGCACAGATTATTTTTTCGTCAGTCATTGAGTATCGGGGATAAATACAGTGATGATCATTGAATGTTGCGATTTTTTTGCGGGAAGGAGGGGTAATGGTTCCAAAAGAGGACCGATAGGTTACCTAGGTCCGATTTTCAGATCAAGAACTCTACGCGAAAAAGATCGCATTTTACACGCAACCAGTAAGCAGTCAGAGTCGTTGACTCCGTCAGGTGAGTCAGGACAATAAGATGACTTGGTCAGACGACCCAACAGGACAGCCTCATGAGTAAAACGTTTTCGCTGCATTCTGCTTTTCAACCATCGGGCGATCAGCCTGAAGCCATTCACCGATTATGTGAGGGGCTCGATGCGGGCCTCGCGCATCAAACATTATTGGGGGTAACGGGCTCAGGTAAAACATTCACGATGGCCAATGTGATTGCGGAACTGAATCGACCCACGATGATACTGGCGCCCAATAAAACCCTAGCGGCTCAGTTATATGGTGAAATGCGTGAGTTTTTCCCGGATAACGCGGTGGAGTATTTCGTTTCTTACTACGACTACTATCAACCAGAGGCCTATGTGCCTTCAACCGACACCTTTATCGAAAAAGACGCGTCAATCAATGATCAGGTTGAACAAATGCGGCTTTCGGCAACTAAAGCCTTAATGGAGCGGCGTGATGTCGTCATTGTGGCGTCGGTATCGGCCATCTACGGCTTGGGGGATCCCGACGCGTATCTGAAAATGATGTTACATATCCGGCGCGGTGATATTCTGGATCAGCGCACTATTTTACAGCGTCTCGCGGAACTCCAATATACCCGTAATGATCTGGCATTTGAGCGCGGCACATTCCGAGTTCGCGGTGAAGTGATTGATATTTTCCCCGCCGAATCAGACAAAGACGCGATCCGAGTTGAGCTTTTCGATGACGAAGTTGAAACCATTAGCGTTTTTGACCCATTGACCGGTCAAGTCAGCGTCAAAGATATGCCACGCTGTACCATTTACCCCAAAACGCATTATGTCACCCCGCGAGAGCGTATCTTGGAAGCGGTTGAGCAGATAAAAGTGGAACTCGCTGATCGCAAAAAAACGCTGCTTGAAAATAACAAGTTGTTGGAAGAGCAGCGGATAACTCAGCGCACGCAGTTTGATATCGAGATGATGAACGAGCTGGGGTATTGTTCCGGGATTGAAAACTACTCACGTTACCTGAGTGGCCGGACTCAAGGCGAGCCGCCG
>NZ_MUFH01000211.1:0-4704 GCF_001996115.1 Salinivibrio sp. MA427 | reverse complement strand
CCTCTACCGAGCGGAGTAACTCAGGATCAATAAATAGACTGGAGCGGTGACCAACAGAAAAATTCTGACGTGCGCCATCAACAAGCTGCACCACGCGGCCGTTTTCGCTGCTTAATCCACGAATAGTCACAGACTGAGCGGCATCGCGCCCGCCACCAAGCACAGAGACATTGGGTAGGTGCCGAATTAAATCCGTGACGTTACTTCCTTGTCTTTTCTCTATTTCTTCCTGTGACACCGTGCTGACGGCAACAGCGCGATTCGCTTTTTGCGCGTCCATACGACTGGCATACACAGACACCGTTTCTGTTTGGTTGCCATTTTGTTGCCCGCCATCGGCGGCCATGACGGGTGAAGTGAGGCTTAATGTGCCAAGCGCAAGTCCGATAGCGAGGTTTAGGTGGCTCGGACGTGGTATCAAAATATCCTTTTTCAATGTCATTTCAGTGCTCTCTGGTTCAACTACAAATGAGAATCATCATTATTTTTGCAAGATTGTATTGATCGAGAACAGCAATGTAAACGATAATTGATCTTAATTAGTCATGTAACTAATAATTACAAATGTGCAGTGAACGATAAATCACTGTCAATGACACCGCATTCCCTTTGACCAATAAGCCACTGATAAAGCGAAAATAAGGATTTAACATGGCCACCGCCGCAGTAAGAGTGATAGCTCTGTTCAGTACCCTCATATCTCTATCGATTCATGCCTCGCCACGCATCGTCAGTGCGGGCGCCAGTGTGACTGACTTGCTCGTTGAGCTTGGCGCGCAATCACAAATTGTTGGTATTGATGCCACCAGCCAATTACAAGAGAAAGACATGCCGAGCGTGGGCTATCATCGCCAGCTCGCGGCGGAAGGTGTACTTTCGCTATCCCCCGATCTTTTAATTGGTTCAGAAGAAATGGGCCCAGCACCGGTGTTATCAACACTCCGTGATGCCGGGGTCAAGGTGGTGACGTTATCGAGTACCCCGACGGTCGCTGCCCTCAAGCAACGTATTCATACCTTGGCGGAGTTAACGGCGACACAAGCGAATGCCGAACCATTGATCAACGCCATGGATGACCAATTAGCCAAGCTAGAAACCCGAGCGTCAGCATCAAACACATCCACGCTCAACGGTCTTTTTCTCTTGGTTCACCAGGGACGACCTGCCAGTGTCGCCGGCGCTGATACCACTCCAAATACCTTGATTGAATTGCTCGGTGCCACGAACCCTGCGGCTGAATCCGTCACCAGCTATAAGCCACTTTCACCCGAGGCGCTGCTTGGCTTTAATCCTGACTTTATTTTGGTCATGCAACGCTCACTCGATCAGCTTGGTGGTATGCAAGGGCTGGCAAACGCCGTCCCGTTGCTATCAAGCACACGAGCGTATAAAAACAATCGCATCATCGCTGTGGATGGCCGTGTATTAGTGGGTGGATTAAGTCTGAATACTCTTGATGAGGCCCTGCGCATTCAAACCCATTTAACCGGAAACCAATAGTAATGCACGCTTACTTTCGTGAAACGCATCAGCGGCTCTTCCCTGTGTTGATCACTGTTTTGTTCATCGTCACTGTGATGTCGATAGCCGTGGGACAGTGGCAACTTGGGTGGCTCGTCAGTTTACAAAGCTTGAGCCCTTGGCAAAGTGATGTCGCACCGCATATCTTGACCATCGTGCAACAGGTCCGCTTACCACGCACCTTATTGTGTTTGTTCGTTGGCGCACTTCTGGCAGTATCTGGCGCATTAATGCAAGGGCTATTTCGCAATCCGCTTGCGGATCCGGGGATCATTGGAGTCTCTGGAGGGGCGTCTTTAGGCGGCGCGTTGGGATTGTTGCTGTTATCCTGGGGCAGCCTTAACGTCGGTTTTACCCTCTCGGTGCCGCTGTTTGCCTTTTTGGGTGCGCTGGTCGCCACCTTGTTTGTTTATCGTATTGGCACAACATCGATGGGAACATCGGTTACTGTGATGTTGTTAGCCGGTATTGCCATCAGTGCCTTGTCGGGTGCGGCGCTCGGGTTAATCAATTACGTTGCTGATAACCAAACATTGCGTGATATCGCCTTGTGGTCAATGGGGTCGCTCACTGGCGCATCGTGGGGACTCATCGCGTTAACGGGCGTTGCAGCCGTTACCCTCACGCTTTTTGCCTATCGCTGCGCTCCGCATATCAACGCCTTATTACTTGGCGAGAACGAAGCTGCGTATCTTGGCATCAATGTTCATCGCCTAAAGCGCTTATTGATCATTGCGACAGCCGCTGGAATGGGGGTGTCGGTCAGCGCCGCAGGATTAATTGGCTTTATCGGCTTGGTTGTTCCGCATATTGGCCGCCTATTGGCTGGGCCAGATCATCGCACCCTGATCCCTTTATCGGCGATATTGGGCGCCCTTTTATTGACGCTTGCTGATATTATCGCACGAATCATTGTTGCGCCGGCAGAGCTGCCAGTGGGGATCATCACCGCACTTATGGGGGCACCCTTCTTTTTATGGCTTTTGATCCAACAACGACAAGCAGTGGTGCATTAATGTCTGATATTGCCCTCAATGTTCGTGATTTAAGTTACTCGCTTAACGGACGCCAACTACTTAATCGCATCAATGTTTCCTTTGCTGCAGGCCAATTACATGTGTTGCTCGGGCCAAATGGCGCGGGGAAAAGCACCTTACTCAAACAAGTGATGAGTGACAGTCATCCATCAGGCCAGGTTGATTTTTGGGCCATGCCTAAAGCCGCATGGCATGGTGAGCGCTTTGCTAAACAGGTCGCCTTTCTTCCCCAAAGTAGTGGCTTAACCTTTGCGTTTACGGTCAAAGAAGTGGTTCAAATGGGGGCGACACCGTTACAAGCGAATCAGGCGCAAATTGCCGCCCTCGCCGATGAGCAGTTACAGCAGTGGGATATCACCCACCTTGCTAACCGGCCTTATCCTATATTGTCAGGCGGTGAAAAACAGCGAGTCCATATGGCACGCATTGCTTTGCAGTTAATCCAAACCGATCCAACGCGGGCCATCATGCTACTTGATGAGCCTACATCGGCGCTCGATATTACCCATCAGCATTACACGCTACAACGCTGTCGATCGCTTGCCGATCAAGGGATGACAGTGGTCTTGGTGCTGCATGACCTCAATCTTGCCAGTCGCTACGCGGATCGCCTGTATTTTCTCAAACAAGGAGAGATGGTATTAACGGGTACCCCATGGCAATGTTTTGAGAGTGAACAGGTCGCAAAGATTTATCAGTATCCGCTTAAGGTCATTGAGCACCCAGAGCATGCCTGCCCATTGATCGTGACCTAGTGCCTGAGTTATTGCTATCAAGGTGGGATCTTGCCAGCGTCGCCATGAGACTTTTGCATTGATAACCGCCTAGCTGGGTCACAAAACCGTCTGTTGATGATCGTTCGCTCATCAGACCAATTGCGACTAGGCGGCAACCTAAGTAAACTGAGACCGCAACCGATTAGCTATGAGAATGGATGAAATCGGATTCGTTACCTTCGCAACCGTCTGATGGGCCGGGATTGTGAAAGACAGCGCCGCTGCGTATCAGCGGCGTTTTTCTGTAAGGTCGCGAGTAACGATCCCAAGGCTTCACAATATAGAAGAATTAAGATGGCAACGATTAAAGATGTCGCGCGTCTCGCGGGTGTTTCAACCACCACGGTCTCACACGTTATCAATAAGACCCGCTTTGTCGCCGAAAAGACAACAGAAAAGGTTTGGCAAGCCGTTGAAGACCTGAACTATGCACCGAGTGCTGTGGCTCGTAGTTTAAAATGTAATACGACACGTACGCTCGGAATGCTGGTCACTAAATCGACCAACCCATTTTTTGCCGAGCTCGTGCACGGTGTAGAAGACTATTGCTACGAGCAAGGCTACACGCTGGTTTTGTGTAATACCGAAGGCAACCTTGAAAAACAGCGCGACTATTTACGTATGCTGTCAGAAAAGCGTGTCGACGGTTTAATTGTGGTGTGCTCGGATCTCAATGAAGATCTCATGCTACTGCTAGAGAAAAAGCGTGACCTGCCCATGGTCGTCATGGATTGGGGCAGTCACCACATTGATACCGATCGGATTGAAGATAACGCAGAACTAGGCGGCTATCTGGCAACCAAACATTTTATTGACAACGGACATACCCAAATTGGTTGTATCTCTGGGCAAATGGATAAGAACACCTGTAAGCAACGGCTTGCAGGCTTTTATCGGGCCCTGAAAGAAGCTGATATCCCCGTAAATCAAGACTGGATTATTGAAGCGGACTTTGAAGCGAATCAAGCAAAAGTCGCCGCTCAGCAGTTTATTGCCATGGAAAACCGTCCTACGGGAGTCTTTTGTTTTAATGATATCATGGCGTTAGCGGCGATAAGCACCTTCAACCAGGCGGGTATTCAGGTGCCAGATGATATCTCTGTCATTGGTTATGACAATATTGATCTGACTGAATATTACTCACCACCGTTGACGACTGTCCATCAACCTAAACGACAACTGGGCAAGACTGCGGTTAAACTTTTACTCAGCCGGATCAATGATAACGATACGCAGCAGCAAGTGTTTGAAATGGATTTATCATTAATCAGTCGAGACTCTGTAAAAAACCTAACCTAATGGTTTATCGAGTTTTTTATGTAAAGCCACGCCCCTATGAAGGTCGTGGCTTTTTTGATTTCCTATTGATA
>NZ_MUFH01000210.1:0-4706 GCF_001996115.1 Salinivibrio sp. MA427 | reverse complement strand
ATTCAACACAAGGAGTTCTCATGAGTCGCTTCAGTCAAGTGGCCATCGTCGGTGGCACCCATGGCAATGAGTTTAGCGGGATTTACGCACTAAAACAGTGGCAAACCAATACATCTGTTACGACTCGGGATAGTTTTTCAACGGAGCATGTGTTCGCGAATCCGTCGGCTTATCATGCAAACAAACGTTATCTCGATTGTGACTTAAATCGACAATTCGATCCTCAAGGGCTCGCCGATCTCACCTTAACAAACTACGAGCAAAGTCGCGCAAAAGTCCTCAATCAACAGCTAGGTCCTAAAGGCGATCCTCGCGTCGATTTCATCATCGATTTACACAACACCACCAGCAACATGGGGCCTACGCTCATTTTGCTCGCATTAGACACATTCAATAAACAGCTTGCTGCCTATATCAGTGAGCGTATGCCCGATGCCATTATTTTAGTAGAAGATCATCTCGAGCCGCTTCAACACGCTTTTTTATGCTCAGTGGCGAAGCAAGGCGTCATTGTTGAGGTTGGTCCTCAACCGCAATCCGTATTACGCCATGATGTAATGGAATCCATGCAAGAAATGACGACGCATATTCTCGATTTTGTGCATCTCTTTAATATCGACAAGGTGCCAGAGCTGCCCGCGCAAGTAACGGCTTATCGCTATAAAGAAACCTTACATCTACCCCAAAATGCACAAGGAGAGCGCATCGGTATGGTGCACCAAAACGTGCAAGACAAAGACTTTGAGCCGATAGTACCTGGCGATCCTTTATTCATGTGCTTTGACGGTCGCGAAGTCGCTTGGGAAGGAAAGTACACTGCGTATCCGCACTTTATTAGCGTCTTCAGGCATGTAGTTTGTGGTGTACAGACGCCCCAGGGCAGCAAGAGACATAAGATCCCCTTGTTCAATCGCTTTTTCGCGCCACGCCACCGCTTTATGGCTTTCCCCTCGACGGATAAAATCACGATATAAACTCTTAGTACCGGGGATCCCACCCGCATTGGCAATCTGTTTTTTTACTTCAGCGGCCGCATCAAGGCGAGAGCTGGGGAAAAGATAAAAGCCGCGCTCAGCCAGTTCTATTTGCGATGCTTTATGTAACAAGGCATCAACATCATTTGCCGCAATCGCCTCTTCTAAATACTGCTCGGCTTTCTTTTTGTCTGTTGGATAAATGTACTGATACAGACTGAATGCTGCGTCTTTAGGTGCTTTCTCATACCAAGCTGCTAGTGCTTCTTCATACTTATAGCGCCAAATAGTACGATGATTTGCCGATAACCAATGGCCTTTTTCAACCAGTAATTTCATGGCTGGAATATAATCCGCCTTTGCGGCCTGCGTGAGATACTGCTGCGCAACCGGCGAATAATCGAGCTTATTACCATCATCACTGACGAGCACAGCGTATAAATAAGCCGCAGGAACAATACCTTGATCCGCCGCTGCACGTAGATATTTTTCAGCTCGTTGGTAATGGAACTGAGCGCGAGACAAACGTCCATGCTCAAATATTGCCTCTGGCGTCATCGCCTGGATATCATAGTCATCCGCGATTTTTTCAACCGGCTCTAGTTGCACAAAAGGTGTGGCTTCAACTTCAACTTGTTCAGCATGTACTTGTCCACTTAGCATGACTAGGCATGCATACACGCTTGCTTTAAGCATTGACAGGGTATTAACCAATGTTGACACTTGAACCTCCTACAATCACACCGCCACAACTCACTGCATCACCAATACGAGCGGCTGGTTTTCCATCAATCATAACGCTACCGGAACCCGCATTTACCGCTCGCCCATGAGGCGGGTGTTTCGGTTTACTATGCGGTGCCAGGGGATCACCTTTACGAACTACGGGTATCCCGTCAACTTTTACTGTTGACGACCCCGCCACAATCGGTGTAGGTGGAAATCCATCATGCGCGGTTCCCACATGGCCAACAAGTGCTGCTTTGGGCATATCTTTCCTCAAATTTCTTAGTTTGCATTAAACGATCAAGGTTTGTTCACTGAGCGTGGCGATTTCGCTGGCTGTCCTTGGTACCCAGAGCCACTACCAGGACTTCCGCCAGCGTTTAAATTGATCGCTGGACCAATAAGGTGCACCCCGGCCGCATCAACCTTCATTACGCTCCCACCGGCGGTTACCGTAACCTCCGTACCTGCATCAAGCACGACATTTGCGCCTGCTTTTAGATGCACCTCACGTCCCGCCGTTACGGCGAAGCGGTTATCGATTTTTTCATGTATCCCTCCAGAAACGGCAATTGTGGCATCTTTTTTCACTCGTGTTCGTGATTGCTTATCGACCGTCACATGCTGGTTACTCATAACAGCCGACAAAGAATCATGGTCCACTTTTTGATGCTCATTATGCCGCACCTGCGTAACGACATCATTTTCCACGCATGATTGCCAATCACGCTGAGCATGCAAATACACTTGCTCACTGCCCGATTGATCTTCAAACGTGAGCTCGTTGTAGCCCTCGCCTTGGTGGCTTTCACTGCGCCAAACCGTCTTGGTTTTATGGGCCGGCAATGTATAAGGGGATACATTGGTCGCGTGATAGGTCCGGCCAGTGATGATCGGTTGGTCGGGGTCACCATGTAAAAACGACACAATCACCTCATGGCCAATACGTGGAATCGCCATCATGCCGTATTGGCTCCCCGCCCAACCTTGAGACACCCGTATCCAGCAGCTACTTTTATCGTTTCCACTCGAGTAACGATCCCAAGGGAAATGAACTTTTACTCGGCCATATTCGTCACAGAAAATTTCTTCGCCTTCAGGCCCAACCACAATCCCTATTAAAGGGCCGTCCACCTGTGGCTTAGGGTGTGGAGTGGCCCGCCAAGGGATAGAGGCCGGGATCACCGTAAACCGATTATGATAGGTAGTGGCGCCAGTGCCGCCTTCTTCTTCAACTGCTTGAGGTTGGGTGCCGTAATGCTGAGCGCGCACTACTTGCCACTTTTGATTCATGGTACGGTCGAGATGATCTTGCATTTCAAATGCATGACCCGCCTGCACAAGAAAATGATTACTTTCCCCAGTCGCCGTGACTTTGTCACGTGCCAGAAATTCTTGGCGTATCTGGGTTAAATGTTTACCTTGCGTATCGTCTTTATATCGACCTGGAAAATCATAAACATCGTAGTCTTGGCGCTGATGGTCAATGTCGGACATATTCACTTGCTGTAAGAAGCTATAATTCGGCTTTTTAAAGCTATAATCCTTCATCTCCAGTGATGACGGGATTATCCGAGTGTGCTTTTCGATGGCACGAATATAAGGCTCATCGACGACACCTGCAGCCTGAGCGTTATGCACAATCGGCTGTTTAAGGGCGGGAAGCGAAAAGGGCGAGTCAGTGATATATAAAAGCTGCTTGTCCTCTTTCCACACAAAGCAATACATCAACCCCTCTTCTGCGGCAATACGATGAAAAAAGGCGAGATCCGTTTCTCGGTATTGAACACAAAATTCACGCTCTGCATATTCTTTTGTCAGCCCAAAACCGACATCCGTAATACGCATTTCTTGCAACAAGATCGAAATAACTTGAGGAACCGTCTGATGTTGGAATACACGACTATTTTGCCGTAGTGATAGACGCTCAATTTCAGCCACTAATTCAACATCATAATAWGTGTGATGATGACCAATATCCCCTTGGGAAAATTGACGAATGATACCGCGAATACGACGCTCACATTGCCCGTTGCGATAGAGAGCAAGCGTGGCTCGGCAATCCACTAATTGGTCAGGGTTTAGGGAATGATCGCGACTTGCCAATGCAATCGAATAACGAAACCCGTTGCAAGCTTGCTGGTCGAACGCCGCAGCAGAGAGGGACTCGTTGCCCTGATATTCTCTGACCACAAACGTGTCTGGCTCTAGGCCTTCGACGCTAAATTCAAAACGTAATTTCGCCATGATGTCTCCCGAATCTTGTTCCCGCAACAGTGAACACTTGTCTAGCAACGCTCTCTGGAAAACGAACGCTGCTAAACAAATGGTGAAGCGCCGGCACAAAGCCGACGCAACCTAGCAATAGCAATTAAGCTTCAACCGGCTTGCGCCAGTCATCAGAGCCTGAAGTACCTGCGTTGACGTGGTCCCAGGTGATTTTGCGATAAGACATCGACACGGTCAGGTTCTGAGTGAAGTCTGACTTCGCCGGATCTTGGCAGTGTGGCATTTCACAATGGATATCCACGATAGAGGCGCTTTCTAATTTGGTGGTAAAGAAGTTTTCTTGCTTACCTTCAATTGAGGTACGGTACCATTTCAGCTCTACTGTCGACATTTTCTCGCCAGAAGACAGCGCGTTGTAAAGCAATGGAACAGCTTTATTCAATGCCACGGTGAATTTGAATGGTTTATGAACACGTTGGCCAGATGGCTGACCAGATTGTGGGTCGGTCGGCACGGTCACATTGTGGTCAAACTGTTGTACCAGCATTTCGTCTTCGTGGCCTTCGACAAAAGAATCACCGATAGAATCCGCGGTGCAGGCACCGGCAGTAATCAAACCCTGGGTTTCGCCTTCAATCGAGATATAACATGGCGTTGGCATAATCGCTCCTTTGTATGTAATGAGAGAGCATCACCACGACGGTGATGTTGCTTGTTCGCCACCCTATAAAGCGAAATGCATGCCAAGTTTTTTACCATTATAAATCAGTATATTAG
>NZ_MUFH01000021.1:0-20020 GCF_001996115.1 Salinivibrio sp. MA427 | reverse complement strand
CCACTCACTCGCCTCAAGGGCTTTTATTTTGATGCGGAAAATAAAAATGTTGCTGTGTTTTACTAAAGCTTAATATAAAAATCAAACAAAAAAGGCCCAATTTGGGCCTTTGTTGTGAGAAGAAACCAGTTGAAGATTGCTAACCTGCTGTTACTGCTCTGTTTCCAGCTCAGTGAACATGCCAGCGAATAGTGGCGAACTGAGATAACGCTCGGCGGCACTTGGTAAAATTGTGACAATCGTCTTATTCGCAAACTCGGGGAGCTCGGCAATTTTGTTCGCGGCGACAACGGCTGCGCCTGATGAGATCCCACCTAGGATACCTTCTTCTTCCATTAAGCGGCGTGCCATGGCAATCGCTTCATCTGAGCTCACAGAAACGACCTGATCAACTAACTTAATATCCAAGTTTTTTGGAACAAAGCCGGCGCCGATGCCCTGAATTTTATGGGGGGCCGGTTGTACGTCTTGGCCAGCAATAGTTTGAGCAATCACGGGTGACTCCGCGGGCTCCACTGCGACGGTGGTAATGGCTTTCCCTTGCGTGTTTTTGATATAGCGGCTCACACCGGTCAGTGTCCCGCCGGTGCCGACACCGGCAACAAACACATCGATTTCACCGTCAGTATCTTCCCAGATCTCAGGGCCTGTGGTCTTTTCGTGAATTTCTGGGTTGGCTGGGTTGTCGAACTGCTGGAGCATAAGATATTTACCAGGCGCTTGCGCCATGATTTCCTCTGCTTTCGCAATTGCGCCTTTCATCCCTTTAGGCGCTTCGGTGAGCACCAATGTCGCGCCCATCGCTTTAAGTAGCTTACGACGCTCAAGGCTCATCGACTCTGGCATGGTAAGCGTCAATTTATACCCGCGTGCTGCGGCAACATAAGCCAGCGCAACCCCGGTATTACCACTCGTAGGTTCAATCAGCTCAATGCCTGGTTTCAGGGTGCCTTTTTTTTCCGCATCCCAGATCATGTTGGCACCGATGCGGCACTTCACACTAAAGCTTGGGTTACGTGCTTCTACTTTTGCTAACACATTCGGCTTAGCAACACGGTTTAGGCGTACCAGTGGGGTATGGCCAATTGTTTGCGTATTGTCTTCGTAAATCTTGCCCATTGTATCGTTCCTTCATGACACCGATTTAAATCACTGCTCCAAGCATATCGCTAATGCCTGTTTTTGAAAGGATCGGTTGGTTATATCTTATTGTGAGTGTGAAAGCGTAAAGGGCGCTAATTACGCCCCAACTGCTCTTTATGGCGATCGACCCACATGGCGGTTGCACCACATACTGCGGCAGGCATGACGATGAGATTCAGTAAAGGTGTCATCGTAAACAACATGACGACTGCGCCAAAGCTCAACGAGGTGCCTCGCTGTTGTTTGAGAGTATCGCGCATGGTTGGGAAAGCGACCTTATGGTTATCGAACGGGTAGTCGCAATACTGAATGGCCATCATCCAAGCGCTAAATAAAAACCAAAGCACAGGGCCTAAGGTTTGGCCAATGGCGGGGATCCAAAGCAATAACAATAATCCGAGTGCTTTGGGTATGTAATAGGTTAGCTTTTGCCACTCGCGCTTCATAACACGCGGTACATCCTTGATAAGTCCCGTGATCCCATCGTCGGGCGCGGGGGCACCGGTGAGTTTCGCTTCCAGATGCTCAGACAATAAGCCGTTGAATGGCGCCGCAATCCAGTTAGCGAGAGTACTGAATGCGTAGGAGAACACCACTAAAATCGCAATCACGACCAAAGGCCAAATCACAAACGAGAGCCAGGATAACCACTCAGGTAGCATAGCCATCCAGTGATCGAGCCATTCACTAACTTGTGAGAGTAAATAGATAAACGCCCCGCCGAGTAGCAGCACATTCACGAGGATCGGAATGATCACAAAGCGGCGTAATCCGGGTGCCATCATTAATGAAAACCCCTGAAAAAGGTAGCCCGCGCCGCTTTGAGGGCGAGGGCGTGTCGCGTTGTTCATTGTTTCTCCTTGATGGTTTACGGTGTCGACTGACGGTTTGCGGTTATAGTATGGGGGGAGCCATGGTGATGACAATGACCCCATAATGGGAAAGTTTACGGATTTGTGTGTCTCGATTCGTTAAATTCTTCCCAACTTTTGATACAGTTAACTAAGTTGACCATTAACGCATTGCGTCAGCCATCGGGCCCCGCTTATGATTCCACTAACGTTTGCAAAGCTGTCGGCGTTGTGACATAAGCTAATCAAAACGCTGAACATAGATAGATTTGAGAATCAATGATGCAGGAATTGCGCCTTGTACTGATTGTTTTGGGAGCATTAGCAATTGCAGCTTTGCTTTTGCATGGTCTCTGGACAAACAAGAAAGAAAAGACGACCAAGTTCGGCGAAAAGCCCTTGGGAAAACTGGAAGACGATAACGACGCGCAAAAGTTTGACCAAGACGGTATTGGTGCGGTGAGAGTGGTCAGCAATACTAAGCATGGCAATGAAAAGCCCGCGCGTCAGGAGCCTGCTGTCAGCTTCGGCGACAAGCCTGATGTTGATCCTCTATTTGCCGGTGACACTCAGGTGGCGTCTGACTCAGAACAAACGCTTTACCCGTCAATGTCGGCAACCGATGATGATCCTAGCTTTGTCTCTGCGTCGGTTGCTTCCAATGATGGCGACGAGACAGGAGAGACAGAAGCTGCCAATATCGCCTCCGCGCCACCAGAAGCGGAAACAATGCATACCGACGAGGCGACTCAAGCTGAGGTTGATGAGCATGAAAGCCACGAGCGTGCGTCAGAACAGTCAGAAAAAACGGCAACCCAAGCCGATGAGCCCGACGATACCGAAGTATTAGTCTTACACGTGCATGCCAATAATAATGCGGTATTTAGTGGTTTGGACTTAATTCCGACCCTTGAGCAATATGGACTGCGCTTTGGTGACATGGGGATTTATCATCGTCATTCAGACTTATCTGGCAGTGGTAAGGTTCTATTCAGCGTCGCGAATATGGTCAAGCCCGGCACCTTTGATGTGAGTCACTCAGAGAGCTTTGAAACGCCAGGGATCAGCTTTTTTATGACGCTACCTTGCTACGGTGAGCCAGAGCAAAACTTTAAATTGATGCTGCAAACGGCACAACAAATTGCGGATGAGTTGGGTGGATTGGTATTAGATGATGCCCGCTCAATGATGACACCATCACGCCTTGATGAATACCGTGAGCGAGTGAAAGCCTTCAACGCCTCGTAACGCGCTTAACACCGATTGATGATTGCTTAGACGGACAGCGGGACATGGCTCCCGCTGTTGGCGATTTATCGATATACTTGTCTGCAACTCYGCTGATACGACGAACCAAACCATGGCTTACAGTAAACAACAACTTGATGACATTAAGCATCAGCTCAACTATCACGCCTACCGTTATTACGTTGAAGACAGTCCTGAGCTGCCCGATGCCGAATACGATCGTTTGATGCAAACGTTGCTGGCCATTGAAGCTGAGCATCCTGAATGGGTGACGTCAGATTCGCCTAGCCAGCGTGTAGGCGGTGCGCCACTGAGCGCTTTTGAAACCGTTACCCATGAGCTGGCGATGTTGTCGCTTGGTAACGCGTTCAGTGATGATGAGCTCGTCGATTTTGAGCGCCGAGTCAAAGACAGACTCGGTAACACTGAACCCGTCACCTATACCTGTGAACCAAAGCTTGATGGCTTGGCTGTCAGCCTGATTTATGAAAACGGTGTATTGGTGCAGGCCGCGACGCGAGGCGATGGGACCACGGGCGAGAATATTACGCACAATGTAAAAACGATTCGCAATGTCCCACTGACCTTGCAAGCAGGGGATTGGCCTGAGCGTTTAGAAGTGCGTGGCGAAGTGTTTATGCCGAAAGCAGGTTTTGAAGCGCTTAATGAGGCAGCGTTAAAGCGTGGCGATAAAACCTTCGCTAACCCAAGGAACGCTGCGGCGGGTAGCCTGCGTCAACTTGACTCGAAAGTCGCCGCCAATCGACCGCTGAGCTTTTATGCCTATGCGGTGGGCGTGATGTCGACACCGTTCGGAGAAGGGCAGAGCGAGCGCTTAAATAGGCTTAAAAAATGGGGGCTTGCCCTGAGCCCAGAAGTAAAACAAGTATCGGGGCTTGAGGGCGTTAAAGCCTACTACCAAGATATTTTAGCCCGCCGTGATGATCTGCCCTATGAAATTGATGGGGTGGTGATCAAAGTGGACAAGATAGCCAGCCAAGAAACGCTCGGATTTGTTGCACGGGCACCACGCTGGGCGATTGCCTATAAATTTCCGGCACAAGAAGAAATCACCCGCCTCAACGATGTTGAATTTCAAGTTGGCCGCACGGGCGCTATCACACCAGTGGCGAAGCTTGAACCTGTTTTTGTCGGGGGCGTGACGGTGAGCAACGCGACCTTACATAACGGTGATGAAATAGAACGGTTAGGCGTGCACATTGGCGATACTGTGGTCATTCGCCGTGCGGGTGATGTGATCCCACAAGTGGTTGGCGTCGTGGAAAGCCGGCGTCCGGCGCAGGCGAAACCGATTGTGTTTCCCGACGCTTGCCCGGTCTGTGAGTCGGTCGTGACCCGCATTGAGGGTGAAGCGGTCGCACGCTGCACCGGCGGGCTTATTTGTCTGGCTCAGCGTAAAGAAGCGATCAAACACTTTGCCTCACGCAAGGCAATGGATATTGACGGCCTAGGCGATAAAATTGTCGAGCAGTTAATTGAAAAAGAGCTGATTGAAACGCCTGCCGATCTCTTCACTTTAACCCCAGGGCGTGTGACGCAGCTCGATCGAATGGGGCCGAAATCGGCGCAAAATTTGGTTGATGCGTTGGATAAAGCTAAAGCGACGACGTTATCACGCTTTATCTATGCGCTTGGGATCCGAGAAGTCGGTGAAGCCACCGCGCAAAATCTTGCCCTGCATTTTAAAACCTTAGGCGCTCTGCGTGCAGCGGATGAAGAAGCACTGATTGCGGTGCCTGATGTGGGCGCCATTGTCGCGGGCCATATCGTTCGCTTTTTTGCTGAGCCA
The DNA here is from genome assembly GCF_001996115.1 of Salinivibrio sp. MA427. Taxonomy (NCBI): domain Bacteria; kingdom Pseudomonadati; phylum Pseudomonadota; class Gammaproteobacteria; order Vibrionales; family Vibrionaceae; genus Salinivibrio; species Salinivibrio sp. MA427. Next base: position 14,968 of record NZ_MUFH01000021.1, on the reverse strand, counting down.
CATAACCAAGCGGTTTTAGATGCGCTGCTCAACACCGGCATTCACTGGCCAGCGGTGAGTGCGCCATCAGACGAACAGGCACAACCGCTGGCGGGGAAAACCATTGTGCTGACCGGTACGCTATCGCAAATGTCACGCACCGATGCCAAAACGGCGTTACAGGCACTGGGCGCGAAAGTGACCGGCAGTGTCTCGGCAAAAACCGATATGTTGATCGCCGGTGAAGCGGCTGGCTCTAAACTGACGAAAGCACAAGATCTTGGCGTAACAGTCCTCGACGAAGACGCGATGATCGCCTTAATCAACCAGTAGTTTACATGGCCATGTGCAGCCTCTGCACATGGCCTGATTGTGGAATTTACCTGGACTGGTAAACTAACCGTTACTCATCATTCTCAGCACTGGGATAGGGATCCTAATGACTATCAAAACCCGCTTTGCCCCCAGCCCAACCGGCTTTTTGCACGTGGGCGGTGCACGTACCGCACTGTATTCTTGGTTAGCAGCACGCAGCCAAGGCGGTCAATTTGTCTTGCGAATTGAAGATACTGATATCGAACGTTCAACCCAAGAAGCGGTTGATGCTATTTTAACCGGCATGGAATGGTTAGGTCTTGATTGGGATGAAGGGCCGTACTACCAAACCAAGCGCTTTGATCGTTATAACGAATTAGTCGATCAGTTGCTGGCCGAAGACAAAGCCTACAAGTGTTATGCGCCCAAAGATCTTTTGGACACCATTCGTGAAGAGCAAAAAGCGAATGGCTTAAAGGCACGTTACGATGCTAATCACCCCAAAGTGGTTGAAGCAAACAGCCAAGCCAAGGCGGATGACCCGCATGTGATCCGTTTCCGCAACCCGAAAGAGGGTAAGGTTGTTTTTGACGACAAAATTCGTGGTCGTATTGAGATTGCCAACAGCGAGCTTGACGATCTGATTATTCGTCGAACGGATGGCAGCCCAACTTACAACTTCTGCGTCGTCGTGGATGATTGGGACATGGGGATCACCCAAGTTCATCTTGATCAACAACAGATTGACGCTAGCCAAGGCCCAGCCTTGACAGACGTTATTGGATTGGTTGGCGAGCGCTGCAACACCTTGGTGGAATTAGCCGCACAAAGCCGTTACTTCTACCAAGACTTTGATGAAATAGACGCGACCGCTGCGAAAAAACATTTGCGTCCCGTCGCTTTAGAGCCGTTGCAAGTGGCAAAAGGCAAGATTGAAGCGCTGGATGATTGGACGGTTGATGCCCTGAAAGCGGTGATTGCCGATACGTGTGCAGAGCTAGACGTTGGTATGGGTAAAGTCGGCATGCCATTGCGTGTTGCAGTCACGGGTGGCGGTCAATCCCCATCTGTTGATGCGGTGATGCACCTGATTGGTAAAGATCGGGTAGTTGCTCGCATCGACCAAGCGATCAAGCTGGTTGAAGCGCGCGCAGCACAAAGCTAAATCCGGTTATCTTGAAGACTAAGTACGTTAGTCTGATGACAAAAGATAAGGGCGCTGAATGTCAGCGCCCTTTTTAATGGATGAAGGTTGGGGGATTAGTGCTTTTCTTCTTCCATTTGCGCACTGTCAACAATATGGTTTTCGCCCATTTGGCGCGGTAGTACCAAGTTAAGCACAATCGCTACCACACCACACAGGCTAATACCTTGCAGGCTAAAATCGCCAATGCCAAACGCCATGCCGCCGATACCAAATACCAAGGTGACACCAACAATGGCAAGGTTACGCGAATCATGTAGGTCGACTTGATTACGAATCAAGGTATTGAGCCCGACGGTCGCAATAGAGCCAAACAGCAAGATCATAATCCCGCCCATCACTGGTAAAGGAATGGTAAGCAGCATTGCCCCGAGCTTACCCACAAAGGCGAGTACGATGGCAGTGACCGCCGCATAGGTCATGATTTTGGGGTTAAACGCTTTGGTCAGCATTACCGCGCCCGTCACTTCACTATACGTGGTATTAGGTGGCGCGCCGAACAGTGAAGCGGCAATGGTTGCGGCACCATCACCGGCCATCGTGCGGTGTAGGCCTGGCTTTTTCAGATAGTCTTTACGGGTGACATTAGAAATGGCCAGCATATCGCCTACGTGCTCAACGGCAGGCGCGATGGCGACAGGGATCATAAATAAGATGGCATTGATGTTAAACTCTGGGAGGGTAAAAGCAGGCATCATCAACCAGCTCGCATTCGCAACTTGAGTAAAGTCAACAATACCAACGACGAGGCTGGCAACATAGCCCACCACAATCCCTGCCATAATCGGGACTAATTTGAAAAAGCCTTTCGCAAAGACACTCACTGCAATGGTCGTGAGCAATGACAGCAAAGAGATCCAGATAGCCATGTCCCCCGCAATTAACTGCTCACTCCCATCGCCGGTTTTACCGAGTGCCATATTCACGGCGGTGGGAGCCAACCCAAGGCCGATAACCATAATCACAGGGCCAACTACAACCGGTGGCAGGAGCTTGTGAATAATATCCACGCCTTTAATCCGAATGATGGCGCCCATCAATAAATAGATCACACCGGCTGCCATGAGGCCACCCATGGTGGCGGGAATACCAAAATTGTTGACGCCGTACAAAATGGGAGCAATAAAAGCGAAGGAAGAGGCAAGGAAGATAGGGACAGAGCGGCGGGTGATGACTTGGAATATCAGGGTACCGATCCCGGCCCCAAAGAGTGCGACGTTCGGGTCGAGCCCGGTTAACAGTGGCACTAACACCAAGGCACCAAATGCGACGAACAGCATTTGTGCCCCTTGTAAAACTTGCAACATAATCTCACCTCCAAAAAAAATCGCGCAATGCTAGCACAAAGCATTTATGTGATCCCTATCATGTTTTTAAATGTGAGATCGGTACCAAATAAATGATGTAACGCATTTCATTTTAATCCATATGCAAACATAGTCAGCCTCATGATCGCTTGCTCGCCTTGATGGCATCGAATCAATGCTGTTTGCGGGTGGTGCGACCCCCTTTGTCCTCTCTTTTTTACAATTGAGGATTGCTGAACCTAGCGCTATCCGCTTATGATCGCTGGACGCCCATTTATCCATGTGGAAAAACTATGAATCGATTTTTGTTGGCCCTTATTGCCTGTGTTTGGTTGCCAAGTGCGATGGCAAGCCCCCTTTATCATGCCAGTATCCCGCTGGATAATGGCGCGCAAACCTCACAACAAGCGGCAAAAAAACAAGCGCTGATCGCGGTACTGACTAAAGTTTCGGGACAACGCGAGGTATCGGATAATCCTGCGGTCGAGCAAGCGCAGCAAGACGTTGATGGTTTCATCTCTCAGCTCGGATATGGAGAAAGCAAGGATCAATCTGATGGTGCCGCACAACGCACACTCGAAGTCGGCTTTGATAGTCAAAAAATTCGCGCCGTGCTGCGCCAGGCAGGGTTGCCCTTATGGGGGAGTCCTCGCCCAGCGGTATTAGTGTGGCTTGTCGATGACCGTGATGGCGACCGGCAAATTATTTGGGAGCAAAGTGGGCGTCCTGTGATTGACCAACTACATGATGCAGCGGCCATACGCGGCCTGCCGGTGTTAATTCCGGTGGGTGACTTTGATGATTTGATGGCGATCTCTAGCAGTGATCTGTGGGGCGGCTTTATTGATCCTGTTGAGCAAGCCAGTCAGCGCTACCAGCCCGATGGCATTGTGATCGGAAAGTTGACTGAGCAAGGGATCCGTTGGCAATTCTTCCCCGATACCAGTGACATGCAATCAGATCAAACTCGCGGGCAAGCCAATAATGCCCAAGCCATGATTGATACTATTGCTGATTACTACGCCGAGCAAACTGGTGTAGTACTCGATAACGATGATGAGCGTGCATCGCTTCAAATTGCCATTGCAGGCATGGATAACGGCGATGACTATGTCGATCTTGAGCGCACATTAGCGGGGTTAAATGCGCTACAGCAGGTGCACTTAGCAGAATTAAACGATGATACCCTGATATTCGATGTACGTTTAGCGGCCTCTCAACAAGCACTAATCAACGAGCTCACCGCCAATCGACATGTTCGCTTGATGACGCCTCAAGAGCGTGAGGCACGTACGATGGCACCCGCTGAAGAGCAAGATAGCACAATTGCTACCCCAGCACTGACGGATAGCCGCGATGCCGATTCAACCGACAATCAACGCCTGTGGTTTGTGTGGACGTCTTAATCTGACCTGAAAAGCAATAGTCAAATATAAAGGCTAGCGACGACCGCTAGCCTTTTTGTGGATAAATAGTACGACGCCAAGCAATCAGGCTCACCAGGCCACTGATAACAATCCACACCCAAAGCGGTCCGTTTCCCCATTGACGATAGGGTGTCAGCCCCTGTGTTTGAGTAATTTGTGTGGTTAAAACTTGCGTCTCAAATTGTGGCAATGAGGCGTCAATCTGGCCGCGTTCATCGACTAAAGCCGTCACCCCGTTATTGGTGGCTCGGATCACGGGTAATCCGAACTCGAGCGCGCGCATACGCGCAATTTCTAGATGTTGCCAAGGCCCAATAGAGCGGCCAAACCAGGCGTCATTCGAGAGGGTAATAATGGCGTCGCTACTGGCGGTGAGGTTTTCACGGATTTGCGCGGGAAACGCAATTTCATAACACAGGGCGGTAATGTATTCCCAGCCGTTCGCAGGCAAAGCCGGTTGAATCGCTTCGCCTGGGGAAAATGACGACATGGGCAGATTAAAAATCGGCGCCAAAGGACGAAGCAGTGACTCAAACGGCACAAACTCGCCAAAGGGGAGTAAGTGATGTTTGCTGTACTGGGCGGGTGCTGGATACTGATAGCGCGGCGTTTTTGCACCGAGCGCGAGCACATTATTAAAATAGGTGCCATCCTCACGCTGATCGAGCGCCCCCGTGATCACCGTGGTTTGATTGTGCTTGCCCGCTTGGTCCAGCTGCGAAAAAAAGCGGGGGAGATCTCGCTCTAATGCGGGAATGGCGGCTTCTGGCCAAATCACCACGTCACTGTCCCAATGTTGACGGGTTAAATCCAGATACTTCATCAAGGTTGGCCAGCGTTGGTCGGCGCGCCACTTGAGTGCTTGAGGGACGTTGCCTTGGATCAGTGAGACCGTTTGCTGCTGATCGGTTTTGGTTGTCCACTTGACCGACCCGAGCCCTTCACTGACGGCAAAAAACCCTATGATAGCGATCATACCGAAGAGGCGAGCACGCCCCTGCCATTGCCCCCAATGGGGGGTCACTAAGGCGGCTAAGCCCGCAAGCGACACCAAGACGAGCGTGATCCCTTGTACACCCAGTACCGGGGCGATACTCGCAAACGGGCTGTCTATTTGGCTATAACCTGGCCATAACCAGGGAAAACCGGTAAATACCCAGCCTCTTAGCCAATCAACCACTAACCACAAGGCAGGTGCCAGCATCGTCCATTTTATGCCCGCTTGCTTGATGGGTGACTTATGTATCAGCCAGCCGAATAGCGCGGGGTAAAGCGATAAATAGACGATAAGCAGTGCCATCAAAAACAGGCCTGCGATCACAGGCATCCCGCCAAAATGGTCAATACTGACATACACCCAGCTTACCCCAGTTGTAAACTGGCCGAGCCCCCAGCTAAAACCTATCCAAGCCGCACGTTTGGGCGAGGAAGCAACTTGCAGAAGAAGTAACAAGCCCCAGAGCGCGACCAACATAAAGGGCCAATAGGAAAAAGGGGAAAAGGCGAGGGTGGCGAGCGCACCAAAAAGGGCAGCCAATAATGGCTGCCCCAATGGGCGTAAACGGTTAGGCGTTTTCACTGTTCGATTCGCTACTGTCTGGAATGGTGACTTGTAGCTGAATGATACGACGACTATCAGCGGCCGTCACTTTAAAATGGTAGTCACCAATGTCGACTTCTTCACCACGATCAGGAAGATGACCAAAACTGGTCATAACCAACCCACCGATAGTGTCTACCACGTCATCTTGGAACTGGGCGCCAAAATGCTCGTTAAAGTCTTCTAAGGTGGTCAGTGCTTTCATCGAGAAGGTATGGCGACTGAGTTGGCGAATCTCTTGCTCTTCCTCATCGTCATACTCGTCTTCGATCTCGCCTACAATTTCTTCGAGAATATCTTCAATGGTGACAACACCCGATACCCCGCCGAATTCATCGATGACGATCGCCATGTGGTAGCGTTCTTCTTGGAACTCTTTAAGTAGACGGTCAACTCGCTTACTCTCTGGTACCACCACAACAGGGCGTAAGACCTTTTCGATGTCGAAATCTTCAGCATCGGGGCGCAGATAGCGCAACAAATCTTTCGCAAGCAAGATGCCTTCAACATGGTCTTTGTCATCACTGATCACAGGATAACGTGAGTGTTGGGCATCAATAATAATATTAATGATCGCTTCCAATGACTGCGATCGTTCAACGATTACCATCTGCGAACGGGGTATCATGATATCTCTCACACGCATGTCAGAGATTTGCATCACACCTTCCAGCATATCCCGGGTGTCCTGATCGATCAGGGCGTTTTGCTCTGAGTCGCGAAATACGTCCACCAGTTCTTGTCTGTCTTTTGGATCAGCTTGGAAAAACTGACCCAGCCGTTCGAAGAAGGTCTTCCTACTCGGACCGTCTGCGTTTTGCGAATTATCGTCGTTCATTCAATTTCATTCAGTTAGTTAACGCTCAATGAAGTCATTCGCATAAGGGTCACTGACCCCCATGGTTGCCAGGATCTTTCGTTCCAAGGCTTCCATTTGCTCGGCTTCATCATCCTCAATATGGTCGTAGCCCAATAAGTGTAAGCTACCATGGACGACCATATGTGCCCAGTGATCCATCAGCGTTTTGCCTTGCTGCTGTGCCTCTTGCTCAACAACTTGGCGACATACCACCAGATCACCGAGTAAATCTATGTCTACCCCAGGAGGTGCTTCAAAGGGGAAAGATAACACATTCGTCGGTTTATCTTTGCCACGATAGTCGCGATTTAAGCTATGGCTCTCACCTTCATCCACAATCCGGATCGTCACTTCCGCTTGAGGCTTGGCTTCGCGTATTGCATGTTCAAACCAAGCTTGAAGCTGGTCATCATTGGGCAGCCCCTGTTCGTCATCACAGGCGACCTGCACATCGACGTAATAGCTCATGATGGGTCCTGTGGTGGGATAGAGGTTGGTTGCACCGCGACTTGCTGTGCTTCACGCGCTTCTCGGCGACGTGCTTCAGCCTCTTTGCGTGCCTTGGCATCTTCTGCTTCCCACTTATCATAGGCCTGAACAATACGGGTAACCACTTGGTGGCGCACCACATCGTCGGCTTGGAAGAAGTGAAAGCTAATTTCATTCACGTCAGACAGCACTTCAATCGCATGGCGTAGCCCTGAGCGGGCATTGCGCGGTAAATCGACTTGGGTAACGTCACCGGTGATGACGGCCCGTGAATTAAAGCCAATCCGAGTCAGGAACATTTTCATCTGCTCGACCGTGGTGTTTTGGCTTTCATCTAAGATGATAAAAGCATCATTCAAGGTTCGGCCACGCATATAAGCCAGCGGCGCTACCTCGATCACATTACGATCAATCAGTTTTTCGACCCGCTCGAAACCGAGCATTTCAAACAAGGCATCGTACAAAGGGCGCAGATAAGGATCGACCTTCTGGCTGAGATCGCCAGGTAAAAAGCCTAACTTTTCACCCGCCTCAACCGCTGGACGTGTTAACAAAATCCGACGAATCTCTTGGCGTTCCAGCGCGTCTACCGCGGCTGCGACGGCGAGGTAGGTTTTACCTGTGCCCGCCGGACCAATGCCAAAAGTAATGTCATGATTGACCATATTAGCGATGTATTGCGCCTGATTTGGCGTGCGCGGTTTGATCACCCCTTTTTTGGTCTTGATGTTAATCTCTTTACCGTAAGGGATGCTCGATTCGGTGTTCTGTTCTAACACGCCAGACTCTTTGATCGCCAAATGAATGGCTTCGGGCTCAATGTCGGGCGAACTGCCACGCACGGGGGCCGTATCCACATACAGCCGCTTTAAGATGTCGATGGCGGCGTTGGCGGTGTGAGGTTTGCCCATCACCGTAAAGGCATTATGGCGGTGGCTAATTTCAACACCCAAGCGGCGCTCTAGTTGTTTGATATTATCGTCAAACGGGCCACATAAGTTGGCAAGACGGGTGTTGTCGGCAGGTTCTAATGTAAGGTCAAGAGAGATGATTTTAGACAAGATTATCCTCGCTTTCGGCGCCGGTCACCCGACGCCGTTGAATTGATGAACGCGTTATGGCGTGTATACACCAACACCAAGCTCGTTTTCGTTGCGCGTCTTCGCCATGATTTCGGTTGGCGAGACGGCGACACGCAAGTCCATATCTTTTTCGGTACGAACCAGCTCACCGCGGAGCGAGTTTGGCATCACTTCAGTAATTTTTACGTCAACAAATTGGCCAATCAAATCGACAGAGCCTTCAAAGTTGACCACTCGGTTATTCTCAGTACGGCCGCGCAGCTCCATAAGATTCTTACGCGATGGCCCTTCGACTAAGATACGTTGTTCGGTTTCTAGCATCATACGTGAATAGCGCATCGCTTGGCTGTTCACTTGCTGCTGCAAACGGTACAGGCGTTCTTTTTTCACTTGCTCTGGTGTGTCGTCAGGCATATCTGCCGCTGGCGTCCCTGGGCGAGGTGAATACACAAAGCTGAAGCTCATATCAAAGTCGATATCGGTAATCAGCTTCATGGTCGCTTCAAAGTCTTGCTCGGTTTCTCCCGGGAAGCCGACGATAAAGTCTGAGCTGATGGTGATATCGGGACGTGCCTGACGCAACTTACGGATCTTGGATTTGTACTCAATCGCCGTGTGCGGGCGTTTCATCATGGTCAAGATTCGATCAGAGCCACTTTGTACCGGCAAGTGCAAAAAGCTCACCACTTCTGGCGTATCACGATACACCTCAATGATATCATCGGTAAACTCAACCGGATGACTGGTGGTGTAGCGAATGCGATCAATACCATCGATAGCGGCGACATAGCGCAGTAAGTCAGCAAAGGTACAGATGTCGCTATCATGGGTCTCACCGCGATAGGCATTCACATTCTGGCCTAGCAGGTTTACCTCACGCACACCTTGCTCGGCAAGCTGGGCAATTTCGAACAGCACATCGTCGAGCGGACGGCTCACTTCTTCGCCGCGCGTATACGGCACAACACAGAACGTGCAGTATTTCGAGCAGCCTTCCATAATGGAGACAAACGCTGTCGCGCCATCGGCACGCGGCTCAGGCAGACTGTCAAACTTCTCAATTTCTGGGAAGGTAATGTCCATCACTGTGCCGCTATCGCCACGTGATTGTTTTATCATTTCAGGCAGGCGATGTAGCGTTTGGGGGCCAAAAATGACGTCCACATAAGGCGCACGCTCGCGGATGTGATCGCCTTCTTGGGTTGCCACACAACCACCAACGCCGATCACCAGCTCTGGATTCTTGTCTTTGAGTGTTTTCCAACGCCCCAGTTGGTGGAATACCTTTTCTTGTGCTTTTTCACGAATTGAACAGGTATTGAGGAGGAGAACATCTGCGTCTTCTGGTTGTTCGGTCAGCTCATAGCCACCGGCAGAATTTAGCAGATCTGCCATCTTGGATGAGTCATACTCATTCATTTGGCAACCCCAGGTTTTGATCAGCAGTTTCTTAGCCATGTAACTTCACGCTCATTATTAATCTTATGGTCGACATTACCCTTTCAAGCTGTATGGTTTTTAATCAGTCAATCAGCTTGGCAAGCCGCGTATTGTACTGCTTTCCTATATCGCTGACCAGATCACAGGCTGGGAGAAATCGTGTCAATCTGGATAAGTGATTGAGCCGACGCCGCAAAACGAGATCGGAAAAGCGAATTTGCCCCCACTTTGATCGGATTGATATCGAATTCTCGTTTACCTTCAGTAGAATGCTGGCATTAACGGGACAAAGAGACAGTCATGAATCAATTTGAAATTATTATTGTCGGCGGTGGCATGGTCGGTGCCGCTGCCGCATTAGGACTTGCCCGCCAAGGTCGGCAGGTGGCATTGATAGAACGCCAAGAACCGGATCCTTTCCATGCGTCACAACCGATGGATTTACGGGTGTCTGCGATATCTCATGCGTCTGTCAGTTTGCTTCAAGACTTAGGCGCATGGGCCGACATTGAAGCCATGCGAGTCTGTCCCTATCGACGATTAGAAACCTGGGAAGCAGAAGACAGCCGTGTGTGTTTCAGTGCCGACCAACTCGAATTACCACAGTTAGGATATATGGTCGAGAACCGCTTGATTCAACTCGGCTTGTGGCAACAGTTTGCTCGTTTTGACAATTTGCACCTTGTCTCACCGGCCTCGATCACGGGTATGACGCAGGCGGGCGGTCTGCATCAACTCCAATTAGACAGTGGCGAAACACTAGAAGCGCCCTGGTTGATTGGTGCCGACGGTGCCCACTCGAAAGTGCGAGATTACGCGCAAATCGGTCTTACCAGCTGGGATTATCGTCAGCATTGCATGTTAATTCATGTCGAAACGGCCGCGCCCCAACAAGATATTACCTGGCAGCAATTCTTTCCCTCAGGGCCGCGGTCATTACTGCCATTGTGCGGCAACAATGCTTCATTAGTGTGGTATGACAGCCCGGCGCGAGTTCAACAGTTGTGTCAGCTCAATGCTGAGCAGCTTGAAGCCGAGATAGTGAGCCATTTCCCACCACAAGTGGGTGATGTCACCCCCATCAACTGGGGCGCGTTTCCGCTAACGCGTCGTCATGCCCAGCAATACCATCGTAACGGCGTAGTAGTCATGGGAGATGCCGCCCACACCATTAACCCGCTCGCGGGGCAAGGGGTGAACTTAGGCTTCAAAGACGTGAGCGCGTTGCTGGATGCCTGTGCCGATGCAGGCGCACTATGGCAAGCAGAGTCAACGTTAGCGGCGTACGAAAAAGCACGCCGTACGGATAACATGATGATGCAAACCGGGATGGATGTGTTTTATGCCGCGTTTAGTAACCGAATCACGCCTTTAAAACTGGCACGTAATGCGGTGTTTAAACTGGCTGAACACAGCGGCCCGGTGAAAAAACATGTATTGAAGTATGCGTTAGGCTTGTAGATAAACGCAAAAAAGCCCACATGATGTGGGCTTTTTAATATGGCTGGGGTACCAGGATTCGAACCTGGGAATGACGAGATCAAAACCCGTTGCCTTACCGCTTGGCGATACCCCAGTAGGTGTTACCTAATCCGGCCATTTAAACATCATGCCGAATTATAAAATTAATGGTGGCTACGACGGGATTCGAACCTGTGACCCCATCATTATGAGTGATGTGCTCTAACCAACTGAGCTACGTAGCCACTCTGTCAGGCATAGTGCCTTAAGACGCTGCGAATTATGCGGATCTGGGCGAAAGTCGTCAAGGTCTCGTTATTGTTTTTTTTGTGATTTTGCATTCATTGGCTGCAATAATCGCCATTTTGAACAATTTAACGGCAAAGCCTACCGAGTAGGTGGCGGAGAACGTTGAATGATGAGAATAAAAAAACCAGCCCGGAGGCTGGTCTAAATATCAATAGGATGGGGTCTCGACAACGCACCCTAAAGCATAACGTATGTGCGTATTAAACGTTGAAACGGAAGTGAATCACATCGCCATCTTTAACGATATATTCTTTCCCTTCTAAGCGCCATTTACCGGCATCTTTGGCGCCGTTTTCACCATTGTTAGCGATATAATCATCATAGCCAACCACTTCGGCGCGGATAAAGCCTTTTTCAAAGTCGGTGTGGATTTTACCCGCTGCTTGTGGCGCGGTTGAGCCAATCGGCACTGTCCAAGCACGTACTTCTTTGACACCTGCGGTAAAATAGGTGTGCAGAGTGAGTAGCTCGTAACCGGCGCGAATCACGCGGTTTAGGCCAGGCTCTTCAAGGCCCATCTCATCTAAGAACGCGGCCGCTTCTTCGGCATCTAGCTCGGCAATCTCGCCTTCGATTTCCGCACACACGGCCACCACGGTTGCGTCTTCTTTAGCGGCAATTTCACGCACTTTGTCGAGGTACGGGTTGTTTTCAAAACCATCATCATTAACGTTGGCAATGTACATGGTCGGCTTAAGCGTCAAAAAGTTAAGGTATTGTACTGCTGCGGCTTCTTCTTTGCTCAGTTCGACCGAGCGCAACATCTTGCCTTCTTCTAGGACGGGGAGCAGTTTTTCAAGCACTGTGAGCTCAAATTTGGCATCTTTATCGCCACCTTTGGCTTTTTTGGCGTTGCGCTGCATCGCACGCTCACAGCTTTCAAGATCAGCCAGCGCAAGCTCGGTGTTAATCACGTCGATATCATCAGCCGGATCCACTTTACCAGCCACGTGAACGATATTGTCATTCTCAAAGCAACGTACCACATGACCAATCGCATCGGTTTCACGGATGTTCGCTAGGAACTTGTTCCCTAAACCTTCACCGCGCGATGCGCCGGGTAGATCAGGGACAGGGACCACGCCCGTATTGGGTTCAATCGTACAAAATGGAAAGTTAGCCGCATCAATGCCGGCCTTGGTCAGTGCATTAAACAGAGTGGATTTGCCTACGTTTGGTAGACCCACGATGCCACATTTAAAACCCATGAGATGGTAACCCTTTAATCAAAATTACTGTGCTTTGAAGGTATGTAGACGATTTTGCGCCTTGGCGAGATCATCTTTGAGCAGGATCTCGAGGCTGCGTACTGCCTCGTCAGTGGCCTGCTCTAGCAGGCTCTGCTCATTAGCGGGGGCTTTGGTAAGCACGTATCCCGCTACCTTATCCTTGTGACCCGGATGACCGATGCCTATCCGAAGCCGATAAAACGATTTGTCATTTGCAAGTTTGCTAATGGTATCACGCAGGCCATTATGGCCACCGTGTCCACCACCTTGCTTAAACTTGGCCACACCGGGTGGTAAGTCTAGCTCGTCATGCGCCACCATGATGGCGTCGACGGGAATATTGTAAAAGTTGGCCATGGCTTGCACCGCTTTACCCGACAAGTTCATGTACGTGGTCGGGATCAACACACGGAGATCGTGTCCATGTACATTGATACGGCCGGTTAAGCCGAAGAACTTTTTCTCTTCTTTTAGCGGCACGTTGTGAATACGTGCTAGCTCCTGAACGACCCAAGCACCGGCATTATGGCGCGTTTGGCTGTATTCAGGGCCTGGATTGGCCAATCCCACTAGTAAGCGGATTTGATTACTCACGACGTTTCTCGCTATCTATCTACTTATCGTAGCCGGTGAGCATCGAGCCCACGCAAAAAGGCGCCATATCCTACCATTGATATGGCTAAAGGATCGAGTCAGCCATTCAAAATGGGCAATAAAAAAACACCCTGCACAAGGGCAGGGTGTTTCTTGTCGGTCTATGACAATGCGTTAAGAATTAAACATTGCAGAGATCGACTCTTCATTACTGATACGGCGAATCGCTTCTGCCAGCATGCCCGACAGTGTCAATTGAGACACACGCCCGGTTGCTTGAATTTCGGCGCTCAATGGTGTGGAGTCAGTGACCACAATTTCATCAATGACGGACTCAGCGATATTCTTCGCTGCATCTCCCGAGAATACCGGATGCGTTGCATAGGCGAATACACGCTTAGCGCCACGGTTCTTCAGGGCTTCGGCGGCTTTACACAGGGTGCCACCGGTATCAATCATGTCATCAACAATGATGCAGTCACGGCCTTCAACGTCGCCAATCAAGTGCATGACTTGCGACACGTTAGCACGCGGACGGCGCTTATCAATGATGGCAATGTCGGTGTCATCCAATAGTTTGGCCGTCGCACGCGCTCGCACAACCCCGCCAATATCAGGAGAAACGACCACTGGGTCTTCTAAATTTTTCGCCAGCATGTCTTCAAGCAGCACAGGGGTACCGAAGATATTATCAACAGGGACGTCGAAAAAGCCTTGGATTTGTTCTGCGTGGAGGTCCACAGTGAGTACGCGGTCAACGCCAACGTTAGAAAGGAAATCTGCAATAACTTTTGCGGTGATAGGAACACGGGAGGAGCGTACGCGGCGGTCTTGACGGGCATAACCAAAGTAGGGGATAACTGCGGTTATGCGGCCAGCCGACGCACGTCGGAACGCATCTATCATCACGACCAATTCCATTAAGTTGTCATTGGTCGGTGCACAGGTAGATTGGATGACGAACACGTCACTACCGCGCACGTTCTCGTTAATCTGAACACACACTTCACCGTCAGAAAAACGGCCAACAGTGGCGTCACCCAGTGACATGTAAAGACGGTTTGCGATACGTTGGGCGAGAACGGGTGTCGCGTTACCAGCGAACAGCTTCATATCAGGCACGGTGGAAACCTCGGGTTGCATCCATTTAATAGTCACTGGCTCACAGTGTGTTGCTGTCGTGCATCGAGTTGTTGTAGCGCATCGAGTAGGGGCGATCGGTTCAACCCTCGTGCAACAAACCCTGTCAGCCAGTTAGGCATAGTGTCGAGTGTGTTCTGGGCATCATGTGCGGTGTCAAACTCGGCAAACACGCACGCGCCTGTCCCAGTCATCCTAGACGGCGCATATTCTAGCAGCCACGAAACAGCCTTATCAACCTCGGGGAATTGTTTACGGGCTATCTTTTCGCAATCGTTTTCGTGTTTTTGTGTCATTAGCTCAGAAACTGTGCGCTTTGGCGTACTTCTTTGCAAGTCTGGATGAGTAAAAATTGCAGCGGTGGAAATAGACACGTCAGGCTTAACCACCAAGTAATATTTCTCATCAGGGCATACAGACGTCAATTTTTCGCCAACGCCTTCCGCCAACGCCGCATGACCGTGAATGAAAATAGGCACGTCAGCCCCCAAGCCTAGGCCAATGTTTGCCAGTGTAGTCTGGCTCACCTGGGT
>NZ_MUFH01000209.1:0-5564 GCF_001996115.1 Salinivibrio sp. MA427 | reverse complement strand
CTCTCAAACCGATAACTCCCTTCTGACGTTATGACCAAGCGTTCTGCCATCGATGCTGCCCGAATCACAATTTTTACATTGTTTTAATCATTTGTTTAAAAACCTGCCTGCAATCGATTAACACCCTGACCAATAAAGCGTATATTAGCCATCGCTTGGTAATCTGTTATGGCTTGTTTTTGCTTATAAATCCCCGTTATCAAGCGAATCACACAAATATTATAAATGAGTACAATACCTGATAACGTTTGTAAAAGGACGCCCTATGAACCTGCAATCCCTTTCTTTACACTCCTGGAAGCTCGATCGAAAAGCCTGGATTTTATTGGCTGATATTGCGTTGTTTTTCGTTTTATATCACAGCTTACCTTTTGCCGCCGACGTAACAACTGGCCTCAGCTTACTGGTCTTTATCGCTGTGCTTTGGCTCACCGAAGCCATCCATGTCAGCATGACAGCGATATTGGTGCCGATCATGGCAGTGGGTCTCGGTGTGTTTGAAACACCGGCGGCGTTGTCAAACTTTGCTAATCCTATTATCTTTCTGTTTCTAGGTGGGTTTGCATTAGCGGCGGCATTGCAAGCTCAAGGGCTCGATCAAGCGATTGCCAATAAAGTATTAACCATCGCCCAAGGAAAAATGTCAGTGGCAGTCATGATGCTCTTTGGTGTTACCGCCGGTCTATCGATGTGGATCAGTAATACAGCCACGACAGCAATGATGCTTCCTTTGGTACTCGGTATCTTACATAAGGTGAATAATCAAAAAGATCATGGCACCTATGTTTTCGTTCTGTTGGGGATTGCTTACTGTGCCAGTATCGGTGGCATCGCGACCATTGTCGGTAGCCCACCAAATGCCATCGCCGCTGCAGAAGCTGGGTTGAGTTTCGCAGACTGGATGAAGCTCGGACTGCCTGTCACGCTTATCCTACTGCCAGTGGCTGTTGTTGTGTTGTATTTTTTAACCAAACCGAATCTTAACTACAGCTTTGATGCCGACAAACGCGGCTTTGAGTGGACCACGCCACGTTTAATCACCATTGCTATCTTTGCGCTTACGGTGTCGGCGTGGATCTTCAGTAAACCCTTAAATGCTATGCTCGGTGGTCTCAGTAAATTTGACTCGATCGTCGCGCTGTCTGCGATCGTATTACTGGGTGCTGCCCGAGTGGTAAAGTGGAAGGAAGTGGAAAAAACCGCAGATTGGGGCGTTCTATTATTGTTCGGTGGCGGTATTTGCTTAAGCAACGTACTCAAAGAAACAGGCACCAGTGTATTCTTGGCGAATCACCTCAGTAGCGCGCTGACCGGCTCCGGGTTGTTCTTTACCATGCTTGGTGTCGTCGCGTTTGTTATATTCCTCACAGAGTTTGCCAGTAACACCGCCAGCGCCGCACTGTTAGTTCCCGTCTTCGCGACCATTGCAGAAGCCTTAGGCGTGTCCCCCGTGGCACTATCGGCGTTAATTGCCATTGCAGCATCCTGTGCCTTTATGCTTCCCGTTGCCACCCCTCCTAACGCCATTGTGTTTGGATCTGGGCATATTGAACAACGTGATATGATGCGGGTTGGTATGTACTTAAACCTTGTTTGTATTGTGGTTCTTGCCATTTTTACCCGTTTATTCTGGTAATCTCGCTCACTACCTGGCATTTGCGCCAGGTAGTGTTTTTCGCGTCTTCTCGTCTATCAAAATTGTTTCAATTGAGTTTCAGGTTTACACTAGCGCAACGCTTAATAACCCGTAAACGACTATGGCATTTGCAGAAATTACTGGCTGGGGTAAATGTCTCCCGCCTGCTGTGTTGAGTAATGATGACCTCAGCACCATCTTAGAAACCAATGATGAATGGATCCGCTCGCGCACTGGCATTGAGGCGCGTCGAGTGAGTCATGTAGAAACCTCGGACTTAGCAACCGTTGCTGCCCATCGAGCCCTGGCGGCTGCAGGTATCGACGCGAGCCAGTTAGACTTATTGATTGTCGCGACATGCTCGCCAGATACCTTAATTCCTAACATCGCTTCAAAGGTTCAAGGAAATATTGGCGCCCTACATGCAGCCGCTTTCGATATGAATGCCGCCTGTACTGGATTCCTTTATGGATTAGAAACGGCTACCAAAATGTTGCAAGCTGGCCATTACCAGCACGCACTGATTATTGGTGCAGAACACCTTACTTGGTACTTGGATTGGAGCAAACGCGATACCGCCGTGTTATTCGGTGACGGAGCGGGGGCAGTCGTGGTGAGCAAAAGCGATCAAGAAGTAGGCTTGTTGGATGCGCAACTCGGATGTGATTCAGCAGGAAGAGACGTATTAGCCATCCCGGCATTTGGCACCGCTATGGATCGTTTTGATCCCGACAATGGGCATTTTTCGTTTGACTTTATCGGTCGCGATATTTTTAAACGCGCGGTGAAAGGTATGGGCTCTGCGGCAAATCAAGTGCTTGCCCGCAATCAACTTAACGCCGACGACATCGATCTTGTTGTTCCTCATCAGGCGAATAAACGGATTATTGAAACCTTGTGTGAGCATGCCGGTATTGAACTGGATAAAGCATTTATCAATATCCAGCATTACGGTAATACGTCTGCCGCAACAATTCCTATCGCCTTGTGCGAAGCGGTAGAACAAGGCGTCGTCAAGCCGCACAGTCAATTGCTCACCGCGGCATTTGGCGCTGGGCTTACCTGGGGCGCAGGACTGATTCGCTGGGGTGAGCGAACCACACCTATCGCGCAATCAAATGCAGACCTACCACCCACCGATAAAACGGCACTCGAGCTATTAGACGACGCAATTAATCACTGTCAAAAGTCGAATAAGTAGTAACGCGAGAAAGCTAAGAGCCAAAAAGCCGACAATCAAGATGTCGGCTTTTTCTTAGCAGGGTTTCATTGAGGCATTAGGTTAAATGCAAGAATGCCGCGCCACGCACTCCACCCGCATCGCCATGCTGTGCTTTAACTATATCAGGCGCATTTGCCGCTGACAGTAAATGCTGAGGTAAGCGCTCGGAAATGGCGTCATAAAGCTCATCAAAATTAGATAAGCCGCCGCCAAGCACAACCATGTCAGGATCGAACGCAGTTAAAATACCGCCTAAAGACATTGCCAACACATCAAAAAAGCACGCGACAAATGCCACTGCATCGGATTCACCCACTCGGTAGTTTTCGATAATCTCAATCGCTGATAGAGGCTGATAAAAGTGGCCATACAATTGTTCGAATCCGCGCCCTGATAGGTAATTATCTAAGCATCCTTTGTTGCCACATCCACAATCAAACATCGGTGGGTGATCACCAAGACGCAACCAAGCATCAATCGGCATCCGCATATGACCAACCTCGCCAGCCATCTGGTTTTTACCATTAATCACCTTACCGTTAATGACTAAACCACCACCAAAGCCAGTGCCAAGAATTAAACCCAAGACTGTTTTCGCCGACTGCGCTTGCTCATCCCAGGCTTCCGATAACGCGAAACAGTTAGCATCATTACTGATACGGACTTCTCTGCCAAGGCGCGCTTCTAAATCTGCACGTAGCGATTGTCCATTGGCTGCAGGCACATTAACGGTTAGAACCGTTCCATCTTCTGCTTGCGAGCCAGGAATACCAATACCAATGGTTCCCTGCCCTCCCCATTTAACATCGTATTTTTCTACCAATTGGACGATGGTTTCAACCAACGCCGCATAATCCTGCGTGGGGGTTGGATGACGTTCGGTCGCAATACGATTGAGTTGTTTGTCAAACGCGCCGAACTCAATTTTTGTGCCGCCCACATCAAAGCCGTAATACATGGCTAAGTCACCTTCGTGTTTGTTTGTCGTTATATAACCAGATTATCCACCAAAAATAGCCTCAAGTCCGTGATTCTGGCCAAGTTTCGTAGTTTTTTAACCAAACGTTAGCCATCGGCATTTTCGTGTGTATCACATTGATCCTGGCGATGAAGCAGCAGGGACAACGCGTCTCGCTCTGGCAACGCCTTTTGTCGTTTACCTGCCATATAGCGCTCGCTAAATACATCAAACCATTGATTCAAATATGCGGCTGCCATTTGCTCTTGATTTGCGATCAGTGCCTCTGCAGCCACTTCTGCTGTTGCAAGCTGATTCTCGCCGTGAGCATCACGCACTTGATAGCGTGATAATGCCTGAGGTTGAATACTTAAAACCGGAAAACGATCAAGCCAAGGGCTCTTTCTGAAAATCTTTTTCGCTTCTCGCCAGGTTCCATCGATAATAATCAACAGCGGACGTTTACCTGACACGCCCACAGTCGGGACACTCACGACACGCTCAGGCGTCGTGTATTGAGACGGGAAAACCACAAAAGGTTGATAATCGGGATGGGACAGAAGCGCTAACATCTCAGGGTCCGGCTCTGTTCGTGACCAAATAAACGCATAGGTATCGGCGATACAGTCAGCAATCAGCCGGCCGGTATTGCTTGGCTTCAAGACCTCATCGTCATACATCAGCAGCATAAAAGCGGCGTGTGTCTTTTGAGCCGTTCGGTGGGCGCAGATACAATAATGACGAACCAGCATGCACTGCTGACAACGATCAACCCCGGCACCACGGGCTAGATAAGGGCGGGTAGCACGCGAGAGGCGTGCTTTATAAAGGCGCTGAATCGCGTGATTCTGCTCTATTTTTGACATCGCTATTTTTGACATCAAAGTATCTAGGNGCCGTGACAGGTTGCTCCCATCGCCCGGCTAAGACTTCTTCCATATCTTCAACCACACGATCGGCTTCACGGAGTATGGTAAACCTTAACGCGGATGAGAGCCCAGGGTTTTGCTCACAAATGGTCATGATGTTAGAGGCGACGAGATCGTGCACGATATCTGCAATGGTTTCATCGCCAATGGCTTCACCGGGTTGCTCAAAGACGGTGAGATTGAACGCAAAGTGCTCGATCAGTGCCTGATACCCGTCTGAATCTACTACCATGGTTACTTGTCCTTAGACTGTTCATATATCGCTATTGTATCGCGAACATCCGCGATGTGCGCCCCCAGAGGACGAAATTAGAAAGCGAGTCACGCTTCACAGCACATCACGTGCTTTATACTGTTTCCATGCACCTTATACGATTCGATGCATCTTGTACTATTCGATGCACCTTACATACGATTCCACACGTCTTATAGTATAAGATAGCATGCGCAATAACACGTACTGGCTTATTGCTCGTGTACATACAGTGGCAAAACTGTGAACGGTAAGCCKTTCTTGCTTATCCATGCCACACTTTACTCATGCAAACTGCTGACCCACTCTTCTTTGCAGTATAGCTYTGGTTTGCAGTGATGAAAATAAACCACACACTGAGCTGTTTTCACGGATACGCCCGAATCAATCGCTCACAAGGATGTAGGAAAAAACCATGAAGGTAAACCGTCCGCGCCTATTTAGTAAGAGCATTGTCAGCAAAATCGGATTAATCATGACGTTTATCACGCTGATGGTGCTCGGATTATCGGTTTCAAGCTATATCATGCAAGAGCGTATCAATCGTGATGTAGAGCGCGCTACCC
>NZ_MUFH01000208.1:0-4723 GCF_001996115.1 Salinivibrio sp. MA427 | reverse complement strand
AGAGAAGGCGATTCACGCCACACCGGGTGTTGAAAGTGCGACAGTACTGTTTGCGACTGAAAAGTTACGGGTGTCTCTCTCCCACAATGCACCCGCTGATACGCTTGCGGCGATTCAGTACGCGGCCAAAAAAGTGGGCTTTCCACTGCTGGCATTAAATCAACCCGCTATAGAGCCTTCTGGCTGGCAAAAGTGGCGCGATGATGCACTACTGTTTGGATTGATTGGCAGCATGCTCATCGCCTGGGGCCTGCATTATTGGTCTCCCTCACTGTCAGACTGGTTATTTACCGGCGCCACCGTGGTCGGATTAACGCCTATCTTACTCAAAGCGGGCAGGCTGGCACGTCAGGGATCCCCGTTTTCCATTGAAACACTGATGAGTATTGCCGCACTCGGTGCCCTCTACCTAGGAGAAACGACGGAAGCGGCCATGGTGTTGGTACTGTTTCTCATTGGCGAGCGGCTGGAAGGCTATGCCTCGACGCGTGCCCGTGACGGTATTCAATCATTAATGGCGTTAGTGCCAGAAACCGTGACGCGAGTGGGCAAAAACGGTGAACGTGAAGCCGTTGCGGCGAGCACATTAACGCCCGGTGATGTGATTGAGATTAGCGCCGGTGAGCGTTTGCCGGCGGATGGCAAGTTGATGGAAATGGCGGCGAGTTTTGATCAAAGCGCCCTGACGGGAGAGTCGATTCCGGTCGATATTGAAGCAGGCGACACCGTGATGGCAGGCAGTTTAGCCACCGATAAAACGGTGACACTGACGGTGACCTCTGCCCAAGGTGAAAACGCCATTGACCGAATCCTGCATTTGATTGAGCAAGCCGAGTCAAAAAAAGCACCGATTGAACGCTTTATCGATAGATTCAGTCGTTGGTATACCCCGACGATGATTGGCGTAGCCGTGTTAGTGGTTGTCGTTCCCCCCCTCTTTTTTGCTGCCAGTTGGCAAGAGTGGTTATACCGTGGCCTAGCACTATTATTGATTGCATGCCCCTGTGCGCTGGTGATTTCCACACCAGCGGCTATCACCTCGGGCTTGGCCACGGCAGCACGTCGAGGCGCGTTAATTAAAGGGGGAGCGGCGCTAGAAAGCTTGGCAAGTATCAACGCGGTATCCTTTGATAAAACGGGCACACTGACAGAAGGTAAGCCCATGGTCACGGATGTTTGCGTGTGGCAAGGCGATGAAACCACGCTGTTGCAACTGGCGACAGCGATCGAACGCGGTAGTCATCATCCATTGGCTAAATCACTCGTGCTCTACAGCACGGAACGCGGTCTTTCTATCCCCGATGCGACAGGGCTTCAAGCCAATGCAGGCCGAGGCGTAGAAGGGAAAGTCGACGGCCAGCTTGTTCGGATGGTTGCGATCGACAAACTCTCGGACGCCACGCTCGAGCATGCGCAGTATCAACAGGCCAGTCAGATCGCGGCACGCGGAGTCACCGTTGTGGTAGTGATGGTCGATGAGCGCCCTTATGGCATGATTGGCTGGCGCGATAAATTGCGCGAGGACGCACGTGAGGCGATTGAGCAGATCCGCGCGATGGGGATCCATCCTGTGATGCTGACAGGGGATAACCCGACAGCCGCTGCTGAAATTGCCGACGAGTTAGGGATTGATTATCGTGCTGGACTATTACCTGAAGACAAGGTTGCGGCGGTTGAAGCGTTCGCGAGTCAGTATCGGATCGCCATGATTGGCGATGGCATTAATGACGCTCCTGCAATGAAAGCCGCTCAGTTGGGGGTCGCGATGGGCAGTGGGACGGATGTTGCGCTTGAAACCGCCGAAGCAGCATTGAGCCATAATCGTTTAATTGAGCTGCCTCGCGTTCTTCAGCTCGCGCGCGCGACGCAAGCCAATGTGCGGCAAAACATCACGATTGCGCTAGGACTAAAAGGGGTGTTTTTGGTCACCAGTGTGTTAGGGATCACCGGTTTATGGGTGGCTGTACTGGCAGACAGTGGGGCGACAGCGTTGGTGACACTGAATGCATTACGCCTGTTGCGTGATTAGGACCAAAAATGAGGACACCCTCTGTCTGCTTTTACCTTTATAAAGTGATATTGATCTCTAAATTCTGAAAGTTGTAAGAGATTATCGTGCAATATGTCGATTATGGTCACATAAAAAGGAGCAGATTTGGGTATCCTAAATACATAATCAATAACGAGTTCAGGCCTACCTCGGTAGGCCTTACATTATTTTAAATGCTGATGATAGCATCCAGCGAGGAGACTGATTATGTCTGATACCCCTGTATTCCACCTTGGCGTCACAAAAGCCGATCTACAAGGCGCAACCACTGCCATCATTCCTGGTGATCCTGCTCGCGTTGAAAAAATCGCGAACTTGATGGAAAACCCAACGTTTCTCGCCTCACAGCGTGAATATACCTTGTACCTCGGTTGGCTAGATGGCAAATCCGTGGTGGTTTGCTCAACCGGCATTGGTGGACCGTCAACGTCTATTGCGGTAGAAGAATTGGCGCAATTAGGCGTGAATACCTTCTTGCGTGTTGGTACTACAGGCGCTATCCAGCCTGACATTAACGTCGGTGATATGATCGTGACCACCGGCTCTGTACGTCTTGACGGTGCCAGTACTCACTTTGCACCGATGGAATTCCCAGCGGTGCCTGATTTTGATGTTGCGACCGCGATGAAAGCCGCCGTTGATGAAGATGGTGCTACCGTACATACAGGGGTGACCGCATCAAGTGATACCTTCTACCCAGGCCAAGAGCGTTATGACACCTTTAGCGGTCGCGTTGTGCGTCGTTTCCAAGGCTCAATGCAAGAATGGCAAGAGATGGGTGTGTTGAACTTTGAGATGGAATCGGCCACTTTGCTGACCATGTGTGCCAGCTCAGGCCTACGCGCCGGCTGTGTCGCGGGTGTGATTATCAACCGTACGCAAAAAGAAATCCCAGATCACGCGACCTTAAAAGAAACGGAAGCACGTTCCATCAAAGTGGTGGTGGAAGCGGCCCGTAAGCTACTATAAGCTAGCGCGATATCAGCTAGCGCGATATCGTTATCCTTGAACGCGGTGCCCTGATGAGCACCGCGTTTTTTATTGCCGACAAGGTTGTCGAACGTGTCGTATCGCCTTGCGTAAGCGATTAACTTGTTCTTACTTCGATAGTACCGCCAGCCGCAATAAACCAATCGTAAAGATGGGTGCGTAAGTTGGCCAGCTGGTCAGGGCCGATCAAAGCTAAACCCAGATCTGTACCCCGCGTAATATCGTGATGACGTAATGGTCTAAAGCTGACCAGCATCGCACGTGCTTGCAAGCCACCCAGTAAATCGCGCAAAGACTCTAATTTATACAGGGTGTCATCACCGTCGCTAGACATGCCCTTTGTCTTGCACTCAATGATATGAAGCTTATTGTTAACCACCATGGCGACATCCAACTCATTGCGGACTTCTCGCTCGCCAATTTGGCGATAAACCTGCATAGAAAGCGCACTGTCTTGGATGGTCGGTAATTCTTTTTGGATAGAAGTGACCGTGTGGTGCACGTAGCTTTCCAGCCATTCTCCGTTGGCAAAACGTCGGGCTTCCTCACAGCTAAAAGTGAGCACACCATTTTCGTAGCGCGCTAATCCCGCATCCGATAAATCGTCGAGCAGCATCCCAAGTTCGCGATAGCCTTGCTGTTTTTCACTCAATGCAACATCCAGGCACTGTTCTTTTCGGCAAGTGGTCGCTAAGTAATTTAAAGTGGCTAAGCCTGGGCCTAATTCATAAGCATTGCTCGCCCATTTTTCTCCTAACCGATAAATATCATTGGTGAGACAGCCGGTTTCCTCTTCATCGTGATCTGCGCAACGGGCACCAAAAATCGTCATGTACTCGGTCAAACTAATATGATCTTCAACCTGTTGCTGTGGAAGACCGTCGGGATAGAGCCAGCACAATTCGTCGCTGTAGGGCTCAATCACATAACAGGGCCATTGATAGGTTCTAAACACTTCGTAAGCAGACAATAATTGGTGGCGTAGGCCACAGCTCGCATTAAAAAGAATGTCTTCAGAAGATTGGGTGAGCTGTTCGGCAAGACGCTTTACTTGGCTTTTGACTTCTCGGATATTGATATCATCCGAGATTTCAAAAAACTCCGTTTCAATGCCTTTCGGGGCTAACACACGAGTGAGTCGCTCAAACTCGAGATCTTGTTCAAGCGTACCAATCAATACCAACTTACTGACAGGCAATTGTTGATGTAAAACCGGGGTAACGAGTCGGACTGGATCCGAATCAATGATTCCTACATGAATAGCCATAAATGCTCCAGGCGGGCTATGCGGCGACAACAAGCCGCTAAATGATAAGTATAGTTGCCAGACTCAACAGATGACATGGATCTAATATCCGTCTTCAACGTCAGGCTTTCAACCGTAGATCGCGTAAATAAGTGTAATTTGACAGAGTGCTGACCTTGAGGCGTCAGTGTCAGTGTTTTAACCGCAAGCCCAGCCAACGACGGCTCGATAGCTGGGCACGTGCGTGTGAGGAGGCGCTAAGTCCGGCTTTGTTTGAGTGCTTGCTGACGCAATGTCGCAGTGAGCATATTTAACTCAGGGATCATACGCTGAATTAATGTTAACTGTTGCAGCACCATGCTTAACGGTGTGTTATCGACCCTATCATGAGCGGCGACGTTAGGCTCTGGGGTGTCGTGATATACAACGTCTGGGTG
>NZ_MUFH01000207.1:0-4751 GCF_001996115.1 Salinivibrio sp. MA427 | reverse complement strand
ATCACAAGATGAACAGATGGCCTTCGGTAAAGTGATTGATAAGCTTGAGACTGAATTACGCGGCGTTGTTCGCCAACTGGGTGAATGGGAGTCAGAATACGCAGACAAACAAAAAGCGCTTGATGAAGACATTGGCCAAGAAGTGATTGCCACCCATATCGCGCCACTGAAAAAGACGTTCGCAGAGCTGCCCGAGATCATCACTTTTCTCGAGGCAATGCAGGCCGACATGCTGGAACACCTTGATATTTTTTTAGAAGACAGCGAAGAGCAAGCGGCACTCGCCTACGCGGCGTTAGATAAAAAGCTCCCTCGCCGTTATCAAGTCAATGTATTAGTTAGCCAACACGACGCGCAAGCCCCCATCGTGGTCGAAGACAGCCCCAGCTATCACAATTTATTTGGCTATGTTGAAAACGCCACCTTTAAAGGCACGGTCTTCACTGACTTTTCTCTCATTCGCGCCGGCAGTTTCCATCGCGCCAATGGCGGTGTGTTGATGATGGATGCCATCAAAGTGCTCGAAAAACCTTACGTATGGGAAGGCATTAAACGTGCCTTGAGCAGTCGTCAGCTCAGCGTCAGTGCGCTAGAGCGAGAGGTAACCCTCAGCGGAACCGTGTCACTCGATCCAGCCCCCATTCCACTTGATCTCAAAATTGTTTTATTTGGCGATTATCAAACGTATCAGCTTTTACAACGCTACGATGCAGAATTCAGTGAGCTGTTCCGAGTCACAGCAGATTTTGAAGATGACATGCCTCGAACAGAGAGTACTGAGCACCAATACGCCAAATTTATTTCCAGCATTATCCATGATGGCAACCTGTTACACTGTAGCCGCAGTGCTATCGCTCGTATTATCGAGCACAGTGCACGACAAGCGGAGGATCAAAACCGTTTGTCGCTTCATTCAGCTGACATCGCTAACTTATTGCGCGAGTCCAATTACTGGGCCACGCAAGCAAAAGCGAATACCGTTGGCGCGCTGCATGTTGAAAAAGCCCTTGCCAGTCGAAACATGCGGGTAAGCCGCTTACGAGACAGCATGATGCAGAATGTAGAAAACGGGGTAACGTTGATCAACACCCAGGGAACGGCTCTCGGCCAGATTAACGGCCTGTCAGTGCTCAGCACCTCTGACTACAGCTTTGGTTTACCCAATCGCATTACCGCGACCACCGCGTTTGGCGAAGGTGAAGTACTCGATATAGAGCGTAGCGTAAAACTAGGCGGGCGTATTCACTCAAAAGGGGTAATGATTTTATCCGCGTATCTTGCCACGCTTTTGGGTAAAACCGATAAGATCCCGCTAAAAACGCATCTGACCTTTGAACAATCGTATGGCGGCGTCGACGGTGATAGCGCCTCCATGGCGGAATTTTGTGCGATTTTCTCGGCAATGACTGAGGTGCCACTGCGCCAGGATATCGCCATCACAGGATCCATGAACCAATTTGGCGAAGCACAACCGATTGGCGGTGTGAATGAAAAAATCGAAGGCTTCTTTGACGTCTGCACACTCAAAGGGCCAAACCACCAGCAAGGGGTAATTATTCCTGCCGCCAATATTCAGAATCTGATGTTGCGCAAAGATGTGGTGCTGGCAGTTGAAAAAGGCGAATTTCATATTTATGCCGTTTCGCACGTCAGTGAAGCACTCTCGCTTTTATCAGGAGAGAAAGCGGGATTCGGTCCCGAGGGTAAAGCCCCCAACGGACTATTGACCATCGCGATGGATAAACTGAACAATCAACGCGATGCACATCGTACTTCCGCAAGTTAAAGACAGCGGCCACACTGGCCGCTTTTTTCTTCTTAGTTCACATCAGGATCGTCACTTCTCATTGTGGCAGCAATCACGTTATTGACTTTCACCATAGCTTGATCCGACGCAAAAAAAATAGCGACCTTTGCGCGTAATATGCAATGAAAACCATTCTTATTTGGATCTCACATTATGAAACTGTCAACGCTTGGTCGCGGTCAGTCCGCGCGTATTACCAGTGTCCATCATGTGCCCGCTGTTATCCGTCACCGCCTTGCTGTTATGGGATTAATCCCGGGCACCGCGGTGGAGCTGGTTCGGCGAGCACCGCTTGGAGACCCATTACAAATCCGGCTCGATAACGAACAACTCGTCGTTCGTCGTGACGTTGCCAAATTGATTGATGTGGAGACACTGTAATGGAAAAAAAACGCATTCTTCTTGCCGGTAACCCAAACTGCGGCAAAACCACATTATTTAATGCGTTAACCGGCTCTCGCCAAAAAGTCGGTAACTGGGCTGGCGTCACGGTTGATAAGAAAGTCGGCCAGCTCACGTTCAATCAAACAGCGAACGACAATACAGAGTGTGAAATTACCGATTTACCCGGTTTATACGCCCTAAATGCAGGCTTTGATGCCAGCCTAGACGAACAAATCGCGACGTATTCAATTGATAGCCGCGACTGTGATGCGATCATTAATGTGCTAGATGCCAATAGTCTTGAAAGAGGGCTGTACCTTACCTTGCAATTACGCGAGCGCGGCGTCCCGATGATAGTGCTGATCAATAAGATGGATCGGTTAGATCGCAACGGACAACAGCTCGATATCGGGAAGCTACAAGAATGGCTTGGTTGTCCCGTGCTTACCGTTACCGCATGCCAAGCCGACAGTGTGGCGACTTTCCGCCATCAGCTCGCCCATATGATGATGGAACTTCCGCATTGCGACGCCATGCAGTTAAACTATGGTGAGCATATCGAGGCATGGATCCAATCTCATCTTGGCGCCCCGTTTGCAGGCTCGGCAGCGGCACAAGTGAATCAACGCGCCCATTTGCTTGAGTGCCTAGAGCGAGATCGTTTGCCCGATGGCAATGATACGTCCCTACAAGCGTTATTTTCCCAGGCTTGCCAATCGCTGGCCGGACAAGATACCGACATTCTTATCGCCGATACACGCTACAGCTATATTCGCGATCTGGTACATGACACACGACGCGAGCACCGCCATTTAAGCCGCAATAAAACCGAAAAACTCGACAAGGTGATCCTCAATCCTTTTTTATCGCTGCCTATTTTGCTTGCCGTACTCTATGCCATGTTCGTATTTGCCATCAATATTGGCGGCGCCTTTATCGACTTTTTTGATATCGCCGCTGGCGCTGTTTTAGTGGATGGCACCCATCAACTATTAGATGGCATATTGCCCGAAGCGATAGTGACACTCGTTGCAGATGGTGTGGGTGGTGGTATCCAAACCGTGGCGACCTTTATCCCGGTGATTGCTGGGCTGTATCTTTTTCTCACCGTTCTAGAAAGCACCGGTTACATGGCGCGCGCCGCCTTTTTGCTCGATGGTTTGATGCAAAAAATTGGCTTACCGGGTAAAGCATTTGTCCCCCTGATCCTCGGCTTTGGCTGTACAGTGCCTGCCGTCATGGCAACGCGCACTCTTGAGCAAATTCATGAGCGCAAAACCGCCGCAGCAATGGCCACCTTTATGTCCTGTGGTGCACGGCTCCCCGTTTACGCCTTATTTGCCGCAGCGTTCTTCCCGCAAAACGGACAAAACCTAGTATTTGCGCTCTACTTACTTGGGATTGCAGCGGCTGTGCTCACTGGTTTGATTTTGCGCCACACCCTTTATCCGGGCCAAAGTGAAAGTCTGTTAATGACACTGCCGGACTACGAGCTCCCCCGTATTCGCCACGTGTTGAGTCATACCTGGCAAAAGCTGCGCCGTTTCGTATTGGGGGCAGGTAAAACCATCGTCATTGTAGTAACCCTCTTAACTTTCTTTAACTCTCTCGGTACCGATGGCAGCTTTGGCCATGAAGATAGCGAGACATCTGTGTTATCGAAAGCGGCTCAAGTCGTCACCCCTGCTCTCTCACCCATTGGTATCGAAGAAGATAATTGGCCAGCCACTGTCGGCTTAGTGACCGGACTATTCGCCAAAGAAGCAGTGGTTGGTACCTTAAATAACCTCTATGCCCCAACCAATGCAGAACAAGACGAAGGCTCGATCAGTGATGCGCTTGTTGACGCCGTTCAAAGCATTCCCGAAAACTTATTTGGCATTGATTACAGCGATCCATTCGCGATGAGCGTGGGAGAGATAGAAAACACCGAAGCCGCTGCGCAAGAGCAAGCAGTGAGTATGGCAACGTTTGACAATTTACACCGCCAATTCACGACGACGGCCAGTGTTATGGCTTATCTGATTGTGATCCTACTGTATACGCCCTGTGTTGCCGCGATAGGAGCCTATACCCGTGAGTTTGGCCGTCGATTTGCGCTATTTATCGCGGGATGGTCAATGCTCTTAGCTGTCAGTGGTGCCACACTGTGCTTTCAAGTCAGTCAAATCGGCGTGGCGACCACTCAGGCGACAGTTTATATTGTCAGCCTTTCTGCCCTACTGATTACCGTGATCGGCGTAATGCGTTATGTTGGTCGCCATCCTCATTGGTTCAAGGAGACCTATTATGATCCTGCAAAAGCTCAAAGCCAGTGTCACTCAGGCGGGTGTCATTAGTCGAGAAGCGCTTGCAAAAGAGTACGGCCTCAGTCCCGACGGTATTGAGGCCATGATGGAGACTTGGATCAGGCGGGGCACGATCATCCGCCAATGTACTTGTCACGATCAGCAAGAGGTTCAATACCGTTTAGCGCATCATAACGAAATACAATGCTTGAGTATGGTATAGCGAGACATACAAAAACGGCGACCATTAAGGTCGCCGGTTTGCTTTATAA
>NZ_MUFH01000206.1:0-4752 GCF_001996115.1 Salinivibrio sp. MA427 | reverse complement strand
TGCTCACACAACTTCCTGACGCTTATCCTTCCACGTTCAGCTTAGTGACGCTAGTTCACGCCCAACTTGGCGACCCCGCGTTTGGCGTTGCGCCCGGCGAGGCCACCGTAATGGCGACCCTACGCAGCGACGACAACGCCACGTTTCATGCCATGCAAACCCGGTTAGTCGATCACGTAAACGCTATCGCCGACCGAGCAAAATTAACTGTGGATCTAAGTTGGCACGAGCCGTTTATTGCCGCCGAAAACAGCACAGCGCATAACCAAGTCGTGGTCAACGCGGCGCAATCGCTGGGGTTAGAGGTTCACTGGCTTAAAGAGCCCATGCGTTGGTCAGAAGATGTCGCCGAATTTCTTGCCCGCTGGCCCGGCGCATTATTTGGCATTGGCAGCGGCGAGCATCACCCACAGTTGCACAACCCTGACTATGACTTCCCGGATGCGATTTTAGCGACCGCCAAAGCGCTATTTTGCAGAGTGATTACACACCATCACGGCCGTTAATTACCCCAACGCCAGCCAAAAGCCGACGCCGATCATCAAGGTGCCGGCGATTCGGTTCAGTAATTGCACATTACCCTTTTGCTGCAAAAACTGACGTAAGGTGCGCCCACCGCTGGCATACAACATTAAACAACTGAATTCCGTGCAAAGAATGATCAACACCAGCACGCTCAGCTGGCTGGGCAATGAGATCGCAGGGTTAATAAACGGCGGCAACAGTGAGATCATAAAGGCCCAGCCTTTCGGGTTGGCTATCGCAGTGACAAAACCTTGTGCCGCCAACGATAACGCAGAGATATCATTCGGCGCCGACGCCTCTTCCTTTGGAATTGCCATTTTGCCACGCGATCGCCACATTTGTACGCCGAGATACGCCAGATACGCGCCCCCCACATACTTAAACACCTGAAACACGCTAGGATAGTTCAGCATCACGGCCGCCACCCCTACCACTGACGCAATCGCCACAAGGCCGACGCCAATGAGCTCGCCCCACATCATATGTAGGCTACGCTTAACTCCGATAGTCATCCCCAGGGTCATGGATAGTGTCATACACATTCCCGGTGTGATTGACACAAAAAAGAAGGTGGGAATAAATAGCGTCAACATCGTGGTATCAATCAAGGCAGTTGGCATATCACTTAATCAGAACAAAGAGTTAGAAAGGCTATTAGTGAACACGCTTTAGTCGATGAGATCAAGCACGCTTGAGATCTCGTTGACTGTTTTATTTATAACCAACTGATTAGCCTTATTGCCATTTAGACGTCCAGAAGTAAAAATATCCATTGACTTCATTTTACCTAACTCATAGCATCAATAACCAGAACGACAGCAAGAGCGCGGGATAGACCGCTGAGTCAGTCGGCTGTGATCAAATTTATCGCCAAGGACATGTGATGATTGAGATATCCAAACTCAACAAGGTATTCGAACTCGGGGAGCGCCGAATTCATGCCCTTAACGACATCAACTTATTTATCCCGAAAGGAAAAGTATTTGGTGTGATAGGTGCCTCTGGTGCCGGCAAAAGTACGCTGATCCGAATGGTTAACCTGCTCGAGCGCCCAACCAGCGGCACGGTAAAGGTAGGAGGCGTTAACCTCACCGCGTTATCCAATCGCGATCTAACCCAAGCTCGCCGTCAAATCGGGATGATTTTCCAACACTTTAACCTACTGTCATCGCGATCGGTCTTCGACAACATCGCCCTACCGCTTGAACTGAGCGGCGCGAGCAGTGACGCGATCGAAACCCGAGTCACCGAGTTACTCGATTTAGTTGGTTTAGCCGACAAGCGTCATGTCTATCCGGCTAGCCTCAGTGGCGGACAAAAACAACGTGTCGCGATTGCCCGCGCACTGGCGCCAAGCCCAGACGTATTATTGTGTGATGAAGCCACTAGCGCACTGGATCCTGCTACGACACAATCGATTTTGTCACTGCTACAAACCATTAATGAAAAGCTCAACCTGACCATTTTATTGATCACCCACGAAATGGACGTGGTGAAGCGCATTTGTCACGACGTTGCCATTATTGGTGACGGTGAATTGGTCGAATCTGGCCCAGTGGGCGACATTTTTGCCCATCCGAAATCCGACTTAGCGAAACAATTTATCCGCTCAACCTTGGATTTATCGGTGCCTTATGACTATGCCCAACGCTTAAAAGAAACCTACTTTGACGGCAGCTACCCCTTGGTTCGCCTAGAATTTACCGGCGCTACCGTGGATGATCCATTGATCAGTCAAATATCAAGGCTGTTTGATATCGACATCAGCATTTTAAGCTCTGATATCGACTACGCTGGCGGCGTCAAATTCGGCTTACTACTGGCAGAGATTATGGGCCCGAAAAAAGCGGTCGAAGACGCCATCCACTATCTCAACCAGCACCATGTCAACACGGAGGTACTTGGCTATGTTGATTGATCAACTTATAAATTGGGTCAACGAAAACAACGCCCTGCTTAACTTGCTTGCCGAAGCTACAGGTCAAACCCTGTATATGGTCTTTGCCTCCGGCCTGATAGGCTTTGCCATTGGGATCCCATTAGGTGTAATGCTGCACGTCACCAAAAAAGGGGGGCTGCTAGCGCAACCCAAGTTTAACCAAGCGCTCGGCGCGGTGGTGAATATTGGTCGCTCAATCCCTTTTATTATCTTATTGGTTGCGATTATTCCCTTTACCCGCCTGCTCGTCGGCACCTCGATTGGAACAGCGGCAGCAATTGTCCCGCTGACAGTGGGCGCCATCCCTTTCGTTGCACGTCTGGTCGAAGCGGCGCTTTTAGAGCTGCCACCGGGACTAGAAGAAGCAGCCAAAGCCATGGGCGCTACCCCATTGCAAATTATCTATAAAGTACTCGTACCCGAAGCGCTACCTGGCATTATTAATGGCGCAACCATTACCTTGGTCACCCTCGTCAGCTACTCTGCTATGGCTGGAGCCGTGGGCGGTGGCGGCCTAGGCGATGTCGGTATCCGCTACGGCTACCAGCGCTTTGATACCACGGTTATGCTGATCACCGTTGTCATGCTAGTCGTGCTGGTACAAGCCATACAATCTTTAGGCGATTACTTGGTACGCCGAACCGATCACCGATAATAAGACACAACACTTACCGTAAACGACGGACAATTTTATCAAGGGAGACAGACAATGAAGACCACCATTAAAACACTTTTAACCACCTTAGGCCTCGCCTCCACACTCCTACTCACCGGGTGCGGAGAAAAAGAGCAAGCCGCTAGCGATGCCAACAGCATCACCGTGGGCGTGATGGCAGGCGAAGAAGCACAAGTGGCCGAGCACGCAGTAAAAGAAGCCAAGAAGTTAGGCCTCGACGTTGAGCTGATCACCTTTACCGATTATGTGTCGCCCAACGCGGCACTCGACGATGGATCGGTTGATGTGAATGCTTTTCAGCACAAGCCTTACTTAGATGCGCAAATGTTCATTACTACTGCTTGAGCAGCAAGGCATCCTAAAACTCAAAGAAGGTGCTGGCATCAGCGCTACCAAGCTCGATATCGTTGAAAACCCGAAAAACATTGAAATTATTGAACTGGAAGGCCCACAACTGCCTCGCTCACTGGAAGACGTGGATATTGCCATCATCAACAATACCTTTGCCGCTGGCATCGGCCTAACCCCAAGCAAAGACGGCCTGTTTGTTGAAGGGAAGGACTCACCTTACGTGAACCTGATTGTAGCCCGCAAAGGCAACGTAGACGCAGAAAACGTCAAGACGTTTGTTAAAGCTTACCAAACTGACGCGGTTTACAACGCGGCGATGGAAATCTTTGACGGGGCGGTGGTGAAAGGCTGGTAAGTCAGTCAGAAAAGCGACCTAAAGCCTGAAAATAGAATAGCCCGTGCTGAAAAGTGCGGGCTGCTTTATTTTTACGAGAACCACAATAGCCATAACGATTGATGCACGATGAGTCTGACAAGAGATTCTGGTATGTTGATTCGAATACCGCAGCTTCAACAATAGACGTCATTGATAAGATATCCCACTATGCAGATCCCCAACATCGATGTGACATCACTTTATATTCTCAAGTACTTGCTCGAGGAAAAGCATGTCTCCAATACCGCATTACTGCTTAATACCAGTCAATCATCGGTCAGCCGAGCGCTGCAAAAAATGCGACTTTTTTTCGATGACGAGCTGTTAGTCCGTACAAGTTTTGGTTTTTCCCTAACCCCGAAAGCTGACGAGATTAAGCGAGACATCTCTTCCTTAATCATCAATTTGGAAAAGCTGTCGCATAAGAACGCATTTGATCCGAAGAAGGTAGCAGGTACTGTTCGTTTCTATGGGTTACAGCCACAAGTCAACACAATGATGCCAGATATTGTTGCCGCTATTCGCGAAAGAGCGCCGAACCTCGTTGTCAGCATAGATACCTCACCACAACAGCATTTTGAAAAACTCGTTGCGGGTGACATCCACTTTTCCTTGTCGTCACACGAACCACCAAAATCCGAGCAAAGCATTCACCGAAAAGCCGTTGCACAACGAGATTTTAGGTTATTGATGAATCGCAACCACCCATTGGCGAATGCGACATTGACAGCAGAGAACTTAAGTCACTGTCATTTTGGGCAAATATCACTTCAAGGAGAGAAAACCCTTTCGCTCGAGCACAAATTTATTGAATTGGGATTGGCAAATAAAAAGCAGCGTCTATCAACACCTGTGCAAATCACTAACTTCAGCTCTGCCCCCAAC
>NZ_MUFH01000205.1:0-4812 GCF_001996115.1 Salinivibrio sp. MA427 | reverse complement strand
ATTTTTTATTATTCACTATCGATTGAACCCTATTTTTACGCAAGCAAAAAGTTGCTCAGCTTGGCAACTTTTTGCTCAGCCCTTACAAAAAATTGGTCACTCAATTTTTAAGTTGCTGATATTAAACAATAAAAAAGTTGGCATGAAATTGGCATGTTAGGGGTGACGCATAACCAAGGTGGTTATGCCTAACGACTAAATACTGATAGGAGCAATTATGCCAACGCCATGTTATATCTCGATTGAAGGCGAAACTCAGGGTTTGATTACTGCCGGTGCCTGCACCGCTGATTCAATCGGTGATGCATTCGTTGAAGGTCACGAAGATGAAATGCTGGTTCAGCAGTTTGATCACAATGTTACTGTTCCAACTGACCCGCAATCTGGTCAGCCATCAGGCCAACGTGTTCACAAGCCTTTCAAATTCACCGTCGCGCTCAACAAAGCTGTCCCTCTGCTTTATAACGCGCTGTCTTCGGGTGAGAAAATGTCCACTGTCGAGCTAAAGTGGTATCGCACCTCGATTGAAGGTAAACAAGAAAACTTCTTTACCACCAAGCTGGAAAACGCCTCTATCGTCGATATCCATTGTGAAATGCCACACTGCCAAGACCCTGCTAAGTCTGATTTTACTCAGAATCTGACCGTGTCTATGTCTTACCGTAAAGTGACATGGGATCACGTCAACGCTGGTACCTCAGGGTCAGACGACTGGCGTAAGCCGATCGAGGCGTAAACCTAACGCGTCGCGATATAAATCGAGTAGCCCACTGGCACAGTGGGCTACTTGCTTTCCCATCATATAGAGGTAGACATTAATAATGGCAACGCTGAGATTTTCACTGGTTGTAGACGGTTTATCAGAAGACACCTTTGTTGTGCGTGAATATCAAGGGCATGAGTCTGTGTCTGATAGCTACGCAGGCGGTCAGCCTTTGTATGGTTATCGCTAGGTCACCATCACACGTTTTATTCTCTTATCTTGGTGCCGTCGTTAGAGCGCTTATCATTACGTCGAAATAGCCGTATTTTCCAACACCAGACAGTGAAAGACATCATTTCAACCCTGTTAACGGAGATGGGGATCACTGATGTTGATTTTTCATTGAAACGAGACTTACCTGAGCGCGAATTCTGTGTGCAATACAGAGAGAGTGATTTAGCGTTTTTGCATCGCTTAGCGGCTGAAGAAGGAATTAACTATTACTTTACTCATCTAGAAGATAAGCACACTGTCCACTTCTACGACGACTCATCGCTGATTGATAAATATACTAAGCCCGTTGAGCACAACAGCCGGGCAGGGGGTACTTACAGCGACCCTTATGTTCGCCACATCGATATCAGTGACCAGAGTGAGTCAAACAAAACCGTCCTCAAGGACTATAGCTTTAAAAAGCCGGCTTATAGTTTTCTTCAGCCTCACGAGGCGGATGGCACCAGTTATCAGCGCACCGATTACGAGTATTTCGATGCGCCTGGCCGCTACAAAAATGATCCAAGTGGCAAAGCATTTACCCGCATTCGTAACGAGTTTTTGCGGCGCGAGGCCTCAACCGCCCAAGGGCAAAGCCATGTGCCTGCGCTCCAGGCGGGTGTGAAATTTGACTTGATTGAAAGTTTGCACAAACCGGCTAACCGAGATTGGTTGGTAGTCAGTGTGTCGCATGTGGGTAAGCAGCCTCAGGCACTGGAAGAAGAGGGCGGAACCGGCGCAACCACCTACCATAACGACTTCAAAGTGATCCCTGCGACAAGACAATGGCGTGCAACCCCACAGCCCAAGCCGCAAGTTGATGGACCTATGATTGGCGAAGTGGTCGGCCCGAAAGGCGAAGAAATCTTTTGTGATGAGCACGGCAGAGTGAAGGTGCACTTTCCGTGGGATCGAGAAAGCAAACAAGATGAGCACAGCTCGTGTTGGATACGCGTGTCCCAAGGTTGGGCGGGCGCACAATATGGCTTTATGGCGGTCCCTCGGATTGGCCATGAAGTGATCGTGTCTTTCCTTAACGGCGATCCAGATCAGCCGATTATTACCGGCCGCACGTATCACGCGACGAATGTGCCACCATATTTGCTCCCTAATCATAAAACGCGCACGGTGATCAAAACGCAAACCCACCAGGGTGAAGGGTCGAATGAAATCCGCTTTGAAGACCAAGCGTCCATCGAGCAAATCTACATCCATGCGCAGAAAGACCAAGATATTGTCACCGAAAACATCCATCGCGAATTTGTGGGAGTGGATAGCCACCGTCAAGTCGGGCGCAACGCTTATCAATCTGTGACGGAAAATAGCCATCGTATGGTTGGCAAAAATGTCGTTGAAGAATTTGGTCAAGATCATCACCAGAAAATTGGCCGCAACCTCGTGCAGCGTATCTTGGGTAAACTGAGTCGTTTTATCTCTGGTGGTATGATCACCAAAGTGGAAGGTGGGATAGTCACACAAGCCACGGCCTCGGAAGAGAAAGAGATCGGCGCTAACCAACGGACCAAAGTCAGTAATGAGAGCTACTTAACCGCCAAAGATATTGTGCTGGAAGCTGGTAATGAGTTAACGATTAAAGGCCCCGGTGGTTTTGTCAAAATTGACGGCGGCGGGATCACTATCTCTGGCACCAAAGTCAAGATCAATGAAGGCGGCTCTCCCGGTAAAGGCACGGCACCTACTATGGTTCAGCCTGATGAGACCGATAAGCCTCAGCAGCCTGATGATCCGGACCGACGGGGGTAATTATGCCAAGTGCTGGAAGACTCGGAGACAGTGCGGCAGGGCATGGTTGCTTCCCTGCCACCCCCATTATTAGCGGTAGCCCTGATGTGTCAATCAATGGCAAGCCAGCAGCACGTAAAGGTGACCCTGTACTGCTTCATGCTTGCCCTTGTCCGAAAATGCCTCACGGTATTCATGGGCGTAGCATCAGTGCAGGGTCGTCGAATGTTTCCATCAATGGTAAGCCGGCTTCACGGGTCGGTGATGCCATTGGTTGTGGCGGTCAGGTTGCTGCGGGGTCAGGCGATGTGTTTATTGGTGAGACGCCTTACCAGTCACCATCACATGATTGTGGTGAGGGGGCGGCTAAAAGCAATGCGCCTTTCTTGCGGATCTTGCCTTTGGTCAACCCGGTTGAAGCACTGTGGTCAAAACCGATTTATAGTCCTGGCTACTTTAAGTCTGTGGCTGAGCAGCAGCTCAAGGGCTCCATCACGCAAGCGCTACCCGAGGAATTACCACCTCTCGGTCAAGACTTATCGTCGTTGGTAAAAAGTGGCGGCTCACCCGAACAAATGCTGTATGTGTTAGAAAAAGGCACTACCAAAGCCAAGCGACGCAAAGCACGTGAAGCGATCACAAAGCGTGCCAGTGAGAAAGAGCCAGACGTTGCTGAACGATTTACGCAAGATATGGACGCGGCTGAAAAAGCGATGCTGAGTGAACATATCTATACCCTCGATAAAGAAAAATTAAAAGAACCTCGTCAACAAGTCGCCGAGGATTTTAAACATGACTCAGGCTGGACGTTGGCGAGTGACGATGACTTAAATGATTTAGGGTTGTCACGTAAAGATTTGCGTGTTAAGGGGAGTAATTTCCGGGCTCAAGTGTATATGCCCGACCACAAGGTGTTTGGGTCGGAGGCGAAGCCAGTATTGGTTTTCCGAGGCACAGAAGCGGTGGGAGACTGGACCAAAGGCAATATTCCTCAAGGTCTTATGGGAAGATCAAAATACTATAAGCAAGCCGTTGAAATTAGCAGAAACATCAAAAAAGCAGGCTCCCCAATAGAAATATCAGGGCATTCTTTAGGTGGAGGCTTGGCCTCTGCGGCTTCGAAAGCCGGTAATTATCCTGCCACTACCTTTAACAGTGCTGGATTGCATAAGAAGACTGTTGAGCGTTATGGGGTGCCCAAAGCACAACAAGGCAGTGATGATAATATCACGCGCTATCGAATAGAGGGTGAAGTGCTTACCCATGCGCAAGAAAAGATGCCCGTTTTAAGGCGTTTACCAAGCGCGGTTGGAAATACCACCCAAACCTTTTCCAAGCCGAAATCATTAACAGCTCAGACGGAAGGCGTTGGCGCGGCTATTGGTACTAACGTAGCGATAGCAGACGATACCGACGTTACGCTAAAAGAGAGAGTCAATTTACATGGTATGGATATGATGCGCGAAGCTATTGAAGATCGTAAAGTCGATGATTTACACACGCTAGCCAAGCAGGTTTAAACCGCGATGAAATACATTTTTTTAGTTATCTTGGCAGGTATTGTGCTGTCAGTGACCGTAAAAGTAGGAGTGCTAAATATGTTCCGCAGTAAACCCTATCCAGAGGTCTTTTTTGAGGGGGAATTGTTGGCCGTAGCCGAGGCGATGAAAGCCCATGATATCGATAAAGCGAAAGCGTTAGCGGAAAAACTGCCAGATATTGATGCGCCAGGCAACGAGCATTTTACCCTGTTAGCCTTTGCCGTCGCTGATACCAATATTCCAGCCATCAAAATGTTGATGGCGCTGGGGGCCGACCCTGCCTCCAAATTCGGTGAAGGCGAGGGGGCACAGTCTGTTGCTTACTTTGCCATGTGGCGCAAAACGACAGATGCACTTAAAGCGATGTTGGAAGCGGGAATGGATCCGAATTTGACCGATGAATATGGTGAGACGCTGATTTTTGATGTGCCAGACCTAGAAGACAATGATGCACTGAAACTGTTGGTTGAATTTGGCGCGGATGTGAATGCTAGGGGGGAGCTTGGTAAAACAGCTTTGTTTAAATTTATTAATGTGATGTTTGATGAATGA
>NZ_MUFH01000204.1:0-4859 GCF_001996115.1 Salinivibrio sp. MA427 | reverse complement strand
GTTATCTTCAATGCATATCTGGCCATCAGGGAAGGCCGTTACCAGTTGCATGATCGTGCTTTTTGGCCAAGCACCGCCGACATCCGGAAAGACGAGGTCCATCAACTCTGCTAAGGGTTGATAATCGCCAACTTCTATAACACGCAAGTTAAGTAGCGTGGCGGTGTTTTCATCCATTACACGTTCTCCTATTGATAGTTGAGCGACCATTATGACAAAGTTTGATGTCTAAGTTCACGTTTTGTGATTGCTGGATTTCCATCTTTGCAGGCTTACCGCTTCGCTGCGGAGCTCGCTATACAGACAACTGCTGAGTAAAAAGCCAAATAGCCAATAATGCAAAGACGATGGCCATAATTTTGTGTTGATAGCTTTGAATGCGAGTGTTGGTCAGCATCTGCTTGCCAAGTTTACCTACGATCGCAACCAGTATGATATTAAACGCAAGTCCGAGTGCATTAAGTAGAAGGCCGAGCGTTAATAGCTGAGTGCTCGATGATGCTTGTATCTGCTGTGAGATAAACTGCGGTAAGAATAAAACAAAAAAGAGTAACGCTTTAGGGTTGAGCAGGTTCGTCATCACGGCACGCTTATAGAGATAGCGCCCCATTTTTTGTTGATACTGTACCGCTTCGCTTTCAGCAGGTGATGCTCTCCACGTATCAATACTCATTTTGAGTAGATACGCTGCACCAACATACTGGAGAACCGTTAACGCAATCGGAGACATTGCAATCACGGCTGAAACGCCAGTGGCCGCTAATACGGTAAGAATCAGTCCAGAGGTAGCGTTGCCTAAACTCGCGGCAACACCGACCCGTCGACCATAGCTAAGACTCGCGCTAATAATCAATAACATATCTGGCCCGGGGACGAATAACAACGCGGCAACGGCTGTTAAGTAAACAGGAAGCAAATTAGGGTCGATCATAAACGAAGAACACTTAACCAAATAAAGTGCGGCATTTTACCTTCTATCTAGGCATTATCAATAATGATTAAACATTAGGCTGGTGGTTTATAAGGGTAAGCTTGCCCAACTACGCGAAAAATGCGCATAAAAATGCCCCCAGGTTGGAGGCATTTTCAAACTCACAATGTGTTGCTGCTAGGTTATGCAGCACGCACTGTCGGTTTTGGTGCGGGCTTTTCAATAAAGCAAGCGTGTAATGCACAGATAGCGGCATGGTAATACTTATCAAGGACAACGTATTGCACATCCACATCGCGCATTGAAGAGTGAGCCGCTTTAGGATTGATCTCCGCATCAAGTAGCGCAAGCATCCCTTTACTCATTGTTTGGTTTGAGTCAATACGGCTGCCGATAACAGAAATCAGTGCGACCATTTCACCGGTAATCTTCGCTTTTGGATATAGCTTTTCAACCCGATTGATGACCTTATCTTGGCTCGCGGTCTTACCATCTAAGTAGTAAGTAATGGAGTTAGCGTTCATCTCTTTACTGATTAGCTGAACGTTCTCTTCACGAATGATTTCCATCACGTCGTAACTGACTTGATCACAATGTCCGACCATTGATTGGTCAAAAATGTGTAGCGCAAGCACTTTGTCACGGCCAGCAATGATTTCGATCTCATTGTCCTTTGGACGGTATTTGTGAGAGATCACCGTACCAGCATGCTCAGGTTCAAAGGTATTTTTAACGACCAGTTCAATACCTACAGCGCGCATGCCAGAGGCCGCGTTAGGATGAATCGCTTCCATACCAAGGTTTGCCAGTTGGTCAGCCACATCGTAGTTGCTGAGGCCCATTGGCTGTACACGTTCAGGGCCGACAATGCGGGGGTCTGCACTGCTCAAATGGTATTCTTTATGAATCACTGCGCTGCTTGCCTTGGTCAGCACTGCAATTCGGCTAAAGGTCATTTCACTGTAGCCGCGGTCGTAGGTCTTCATCAGACCTTCATCACAGTAGACGTAGCCGGTAACGATGGGCAGCTCATTGCTGAAATCAATGTCGTCCATCGCATTGGCGATGACTGTATTGAGATCACCTTTACCTTCATCCGGATTGTCCCAGCCAGACAGGTCGACAAATCGTGAGTTGATGCCAACACTTTCGAGGAGCAGCGTCGAGTTATGTGCACTATGTGCTTCACCAATTGACGACAGGAACTCACGGACTTGCGGCAAATAGCTTTCCAGAGAAAACTGCCCATAGTTACAGGTTTCGAGTATGCCTTCGATACAGCTATGCGCTTTTTCCATTCGCTGGCGAATAAAATTATCGGCACGCTCACGAAAAACAGGGTCAGGGAACATGTTGCTATTAATCAATAGCATACGCTGTTCTAGCTCATCCATCGCATCGCGCCATTTTGGGTTGTTCGCGGCGAGTAAGCGATAAATGCCTGGTTTACCCGAACGCTTACACTCCAGCAATGCATCCGTGATGCCAGCGTAAGCAGAAACAACAAAAATTCGGTTATATGGGTTTGACGGGTACAAAAAGATGTTATCCATGACAGCGTCATAGGCTGACATCGACGTACCGCCGATCTTTTCAACGGTATGATTCATGTGAGCTCCTTGTGGGCTTTATGAACAAAAAGGTCGATTGGGTTTACAGGGGCAGCATCCCGCTGCCCCTTGACGGTTAATCGACTAATGGATAAACACCGTTTTCATCGTGTGTCTCTTTCCCTGTGATGGGCGGGTTGAACACACAGGCCATGACCATATCAACACCTTTATTTGCGCGTAGCTGGTGCTCGTCATGTTTATCTAGAATATACAGCGTGCCGGGCTTGATTGGATAAACCTTGCCATCGTCAGTCGTTTCAATCTCACCCTCACCAGACATGCAATAGACTGATTCTAGATGATTCTGATAATGGATATGCGTGTCTGTGTTCGCATAAATGGTGGTGATATGGAATGAAAATCCCATGTTATCATCACGTAGCAACATGCGTACGCTTTCCCAATTTTCTGCGACCACGCGGCGATCACTGTTTTGACATTCTTCTAATGTGCGGACAATCATGATTGTTCCTTATTATTTGTCTATTCGTTATGTCTTTATGATGCTTTTTTGAGCTTCTCTTTCTTGTACTGCTCAACGGACTTAACGAAAATTTGTAAGCCTTTCTCCATTTCAGCTTCACTGACGGTCAGCGGAGAGAAGAATTTAAYCACTTCGTCTTCTGGGCCGGCTGTTTCGATGATCATGCCATTATCAAAGCACAAGCTGGTTATGTCGTCGGCAATATCACCGTTCTTACAGGCAATACCCTGCATCAATCCTCGTCCTTTGATGATCTCAAATAAGTCGCTATTTTTAGCAAGCATATCTTGCAGGACTTTGTTGAGCTGATCCGCACGCGCTTGAATATGGGTTTGGAACTGATCATCTAGCCAATAGGTTTCGATGGCTTCGGCAGCGGTCACAAAGGCATGGTTGTTACCACGGAATGTACCGTTATGCTCACCCGGTGCCCATTGATCTAGCTCAGGTTTGAGTAGAACGACTGCCATAGGTAAGCCGTAACCACCAATTGATTTGGACAAGGTCACAATATCAGGGTTGATGCCTGAAGGCTCAAAGCTAAAGAAAGTCCCCGTACGCCCACAACCTGCTTGAATATCATCGACAATCACCAGGATATCGTGTGCTTTACAGATAGTTTGTAAGCGTTGTAACCATTCATTAGATGCGGCATTTAAGCCACCTTCACCTTGAACGACCTCAAGTAATACAGCGGCAGGTTTATCACCACCGGTTAACCCGCTTGAAGCGTCATTAAGCATCGTCTCAAACAAGGTGAGACCATCAACGTTTGCATAGCCGTCATACGGAATACGCGTGACTGAATTATTGACTGGAATACCGCCGCCACCACGATGGTGATGGTTACCTGTCACCGCGAGTGCACCATAAGTACAACCGTGGAAACCATTAGTAAAAGAAACAATGTTTGAACGCCCAGTCACTTTGCGAGCTAGCTTCATTGCCGCTTCCACAGCGTTGGTACCAGTAGGGCCTGTGAATTGGAACTTGTAGTCCAAACCACGTGGGGCCAAGATGTGATTTTTAAATACTTCGAGAAAGCGTGCTTTCGCCTCTGTATACATGTCTAGGCCGTGTGTAATGCCGTCTTTCTCGATATACTCGATCAGCGCTTTTTTCAGCGTCGGATTATTGTGTCCATAGTTCAGTGAACCAGCGCCGGCTAGAAAATCAAGGTAGCGCTTACCATCCACGTCAGTCATCCAACAGCCTTTTGCGCTCTCAAATACAACGGGAAAGTTGTTGGCATAACA
Organism: Salinivibrio sp. MA427; assembly: GCF_001996115.1. Classification (NCBI taxonomy): domain Bacteria; kingdom Pseudomonadati; phylum Pseudomonadota; class Gammaproteobacteria; order Vibrionales; family Vibrionaceae; genus Salinivibrio; species Salinivibrio sp. MA427. The sequence continues at coordinate 575 of NZ_MUFH01000204.1, read as the reverse complement.
TTGAACATTTGATTCCTGCGACTTAAAGATATCCATAACTCATCCTGTTATTTTTTGAGTGGAATTCGGAAAAGGTATTCGGTGTCGTGCTCACCGTTGAAATGCTCTTGTTCATCAAGGAACACCGAGCGTTGACCACCAGAGCCATAGAGGCGGTCTACCTTTTTAAACAGCGCCCAAGAACCGGCGTTGTCTTCTGTGATTGTGGTTTCGATGAAGTGAACGTTTTGCGCGACTTTGCGAGCCAGTAGCGCCTCAATCATCGATAGGGCAAGCCCCTCACCACGTGCTTTTGGCGACACCGCAACTTGCCAGACGAAAAAGGTATCTGGCTGCTCAGGGCGGATATAACCGGAGATGAAGCCCTGCACATCGCCTTCTCGCTCTGCAACAACACACGTTTCTTTAAAATGCGTCGCCTGTAAAAAATTACAGTAAGCGGAGTTCACGTCTAGCGGCGGGCATTGCGTGATTAGTCGATAAATGTTGCCACCATCGCCGATGGCAGGCTTACGAAACACGAACTGCGTGTTAGATTTTGTCTGTTTACGGTCGAGTACTTCAGAATCCAGCAC
>NZ_MUFH01000203.1:0-4860 GCF_001996115.1 Salinivibrio sp. MA427 | reverse complement strand
ATGTAGTCTTTACCGTCTGCGGTTTTGGCACCATCAGCCAGTGGATAACGGAAATGCCACATGTGGCCTTTCTTGTCTTTGTTTTCCACTTCCAAGTCCGAAATCGCCGTGTGCAGTTTCGGATCCCAGTTCACCAAGCGTTTGCCGCGATAAATCAAGTCTTCTTTGTGCAGGCGCACAAACACTTCTTTTACCGCATTGGAGAATCCTTCGTCCATGGTGAAACGTTCGCGATCCCAGTCGACAGAGGCACCCAAGCGGCGCAGCTGTTGGGTAATGGTACCACCGGATTCGCCTTTCCATTGCCAAATTTTGTCAATAAACGCGTCACGGCCGTAGTCGTGCTTGGTTTTGTTTTCTTCGGCTGCGATCTTACGTTCCACCACCATCTGCGTGGCAATACCGGCGTGGTCGGTCCCCACTTGCCAAAGGGTATTTTTACCTTTCATGCGCGCGGCACGGGTCAGGGTATCCATGATGGTATCCTGAAACGCGTGGCCCATATGCAGGCTACCGGTTACATTCGGAGGTGGGATCATGATGCTAAAGGCATCTTTGCTGGTATCACCATGAGGTCGGAAATAGCCCGCCTCTTCCCAGCGCTGATACAGCGCTTTTTCAATTGATTGTGGATTATATGTCTTTTCCATAGCGCTCTTGAAAGATCGTCAAGGGTTGGGCGATTGGTCGATGGCCAAGGTATGAAGTTGCAGGCCTGCCAGTCGGTATGCTTTATATCGGTGACGCGCGTGCTGTTTAAGCGTCTCATCGCAAGGGACGAAGTCTACCACTTGTGCAAACGAAGGCGCAAAATTTGATGCCTCTGTCGCCAAATTGATTAACACACTGCGATGACCGGTATGGCGCACACCTGGCCAGCCTATTTCCACCGGTGCGCCGCCTCGCGGCCCTTCACCGACCAGGTTATGGGGCACGAAGGTATCTGGGTCACGTTGCCATAAAGCGTCATCCAATTGATGCGCTTGGGCTTGGTCCTGTGCGGCCAGATAAATGCGTTGCCCTTGTTGATAGTAGTAAAAAGCCAAATCAATGGCCGTGTCTATCAGTATTTGTTGTTCACGCGCTTGCTGCTCAGGTGTCAGCCCCAGGCTGTTGCTGTCGTCTGCCGGCTCGGGCGGCGACAAAAGATAAAAGGTGGCGGTGGGCATATACGCTCCTAAATGTGAGAAACGGCCTCCGTCCCAAAAGCGGGGTGTCCGGGTAGCGCGGAGCCATCAACATAGCCGATTGTGCGTGCAGACACCAGTGCCGGATAAAGTTTCAACAAAAAAGGAGGCCGGTGGGCCTCCTGTTCGTGGTTACTCTTCCAATTCAAGCCCGGAGCGGTTGAGTAAAAATTGCACCAGCAGAGGAACGGGACGGCCGGTGGAACCTTTTTCTTTGCCGCCGCTTTTCCAAGCAGTCCCAGCGATGTCTAAGTGTGCCCAGTTGTACTTTTTGGCAAACCGAGACAAGAAGCAGCCCGCGGTGATGGTGCCACCGCCTTTACCACCAATATTGGCCATATCGGCAAACGGGCTGTCGAGTTGCTCTTGGAACTCATCCGTCATTGGCAAGCGCCATGCGCGATCACCCGCTTGCTCTGAGGCGCTGATAATATCGTGCGCCAAGGGGTTCTGGTTAGCAATCAGGGCGCTGATGTGATGGCTAAGGGCCATGATGCACGCGCCGGTGAGGGTTGCCACATCAATCACACACTCTGGCTCATAACGCTCTACATAGGTGAGGGCATCACAAAGTACTAAGCGACCTTCGGCGTCGGTATTGAGCACCTCGACCGTTTGCCCTGACATGGTCGTCAGGATGTCACCTGGACGGTACGCTTGGCCGTCTGGCATGTTTTCACAACCGGCGAGCACACCCACGACATTGATAGGTAGGTTAAGCTCGGCCAAGGCACGCATCACCCCAAATACCGATGCGGCACCGCCCATGTCGTACTTCATCTCATCCATACCGGCACCGGGCTTAATGGAAATACCGCCCGAGTCAAAGGTGAGGCCTTTGCCGACGAGAACAATCGGTTTTGCCTCTGGATCAGGGCTGCCCTTGTACTCCATGATCGACATCATCGATTCATTTTTTGAGCCACGGCCAACCGCAAGATAGGAATGCATGCCCAGCTTGTCCATTTCTTCTTCACCGATAATACGGGTGGTGACCGCATCATAGTCATCGGCTAAACGGCGCGCTTGCGAGGCAAGATAGGCAGGGTTCGCCACGTTCGGTGGCATATTACCCAAATCTTTACAGGCATTCACACCAGAAGCGATCGCTAAGCCATGCGCGATGGCACGCTCACCCAGATTCAATTCACGACGCGTTGGGACATTGAACACCATTTTGCGTAATGGGCGACGAATTTCTGGCTTAACACTTTTGAACTGGTTAAAGGTGTACAGACTGTCTTTGGTGCTTTCAACCGCTTGACGTACCTTCCAGTATGTATCACGGCCTTTAACGTGTAGCTCGGTTAAAAAACAGACCGCTTCCATCGAGCCGGTTTCATTGAGGGTGTTGATGGTTTTTTTGATGATTTCTTTGTATTGGCGCTCGCCGAGCTCGCGCTCTTTACCACAACCCACCAGTAATACGCGCTCAGATAACACGTTCGGAACATGGTGTAGCAGGAGCACTTGGCCGGGTTTACCTTCAAGATCACCGCGGCGCAGCAGGGCGCTGATGTAGCCGTCGCTGATTTTGTCGAGTTGCTCGGCCACGGGGGACAGGCGGCGAGGCTCAAACACGCCAACGACAATACAGGCACTGCGTTGCTTTTCGGGGCTACCGCTCTTTACACTGAACTCCATTTGTACTCCTAGATCCTAAAGACAATTGAGACCAAATGTTGGATAATGCCGCCACTATATGTTGTTGAACGCGCTTTGATGCGTCCAGATCAGCCGGCGGTCAACAAATGGCCGAAAGATTAGAAAACAACTAATTAACCCAGAAACTATAGTTATTCGAGTAAAAAAACAAGTTTTCCATAGGTGCCTTCGCTTTGATAATTGTTCGATATTTGATCCGGGAGACAGTTAAAACACAAGTTGCCGTTTTATTTGTGTTGTTTCTAGTCTTTTTCAGCCAAAAATTTATCCGTGTACTCGCCAGTGCCACGGAAGGATCGATCCCGGGGAATCAGATCATTACCTTAGTCGGTTTATATATGCCGTCGATGGCAATGCTGATGTTACCTTTGAGCTTGTATATCGGCATTTTGATTACATTCGGGCGGCTCTATGCTGAGAGTGAGATCACGGTCATGAACGCCACTGGGATTGGCAATGAGTTTCTGATCCGCGCTGCGCTGTATCTCGCGATTATCACCGGATCCGTGGCGGCGTTTAACTCGCTTTGGCTAACGCCATGGGCCAATAACCAAGAGCTCGAGGTGATGGAGCAATTAGAGGCCAAATCCGGTTTAGAATTGTTGGTGCAAGGGCAGTTTCAAAGTGCGCCATCGGGTGAGGCGGTGATTTTCGTTGATAATATCGAAGATGATGGTAAAACGCTCAAACAGGTATTTGTCGCTCAGCCCGTCCCTCAAGGCTCTTTACTGCCGAATGTGGTGGTGGCCGATAAAGGCTATGTGTCTGAGCTGCCTGACGGTCGACAAGTCTTGGATTTGTTAGAGGGAACCCGTACCGAGGGCGTACCGACTCAGCTTAACTATGGTGTAACGACCTATAAAAACTATCAGGTATTGATTGGTCAGCGCGAAGTGCGTGAAAAAAGTCGTGACTGGGATGCGATGCCAACCTTGCAGTTGGTTGGTGAATCAAGTTTGAAGGCGCGCGCCGAACTGCAGTGGCGTATTTCCTTGGTGTTGTGTATCCCCTTGATGACCATGATTGTGGTGCCGTTATCGGCGGTGAACCCGCGTCAGGGACGCTTTGCCAAACTCTTCCCCGCGATAATGATTTATCTGGCCTATTTTTTATCGATCAGCGCGGCGAAATCCGCGGTAGAAGATGGCGATCTGCCCGCACAAATTGGTCTGTGGAGTATCAATGTGGCCGCTTTATTACTGGCCGTGATCCTCGCCAGCTGGGATTCGCTACCGGTGAGAAAACTCAAAGCTAGCTTAAAAGGATCTGCCTGATGTTTCGCATTCTTGATTGGTATATTGGCCGGACTCTGATAGGCACCTCGTCACTGTGTTTGGCGACCTTGGTGGGATTGTCTGCGATCATCAAGTTTGTCGAGCAGTTACGCTCGGTCGGTGATGGTACCTACACCATGGGCAAAGCGATTTTGTATGTGTTGCTCAGCATGCCGCGCGATATTGAAATGTTCTTCCCCATGGCGGTTTTGCTGGGGGCATTGATTGGTTTGGGAATGCTGGCCTCAAGCTCAGAGCTGGTGGTGATGCAGGCCGCTGGAGTGTCGAAACTCCAAATTGGCCTATCAGTGCTTAAAACGGCCATTCCGTTAATGTTGATTGTGATGGTGCTGGGCCAGTGGGGCGCACCGGATGCGCAAAAAGCCGCTCGTGAGCTGCGTGCCATTGCCAAATCAGGTGGAAACGTGATGTCGGTGCGGCGTGGGGTTTGGGCGAAAGATGGCGACGATTTTATTTATATCGCCCGCGCGGATGAGCAAGATACGCTGACCGGTGTGAGCATTTGGAAGTTTGATGACCAGCAAACCATGACCAATGTGGTGTTTGCTGAGCGTGCTGATTATCTCAATAAAGACAGTTGGATGCTTAAAGATGTGACCATTACGCGCATGCAAAATCAAACCGCGCTGAGCAATGTAGAGCAGGATGAATTGGTTTGGAATACCACACTGACGCCTGACAAATTAGCGGTGGTGACGGTGAAACCCGAAGAG
>NZ_MUFH01000202.1:0-5931 GCF_001996115.1 Salinivibrio sp. MA427 | reverse complement strand
GTGCATAGTTAAATGCGTGTTCTGATAAGTTGAGGCGGATTATAGCTTTTTAAACGCTTGATCAACGTTAAACGCTGATGATGTCACATAGGCTTCCATCTGAGTGATCTTGTCTTCCATTTGCGTGAACTCGCCGTTGAGATCACGGATCAGTTGGCTGGCTGACTTGCCCGACTGCCATGGCTTTTGTTTCACCTGATGCGCTGGCGCCGCTTGAGCCGGCTCAACCGTTTCGTGTTCTTGCGCCGGTTTTTTATCTAAGATCAGCACGGCGGCGATGTAGGCCACCACCACAAAAAAACCGAAGCCGAGCAAAAACGCGGAGACCGTCAGGATCCGTACTAACCAGGTTTCCATCCCAAAGTGGTTGGCAAGGCCGGCGCACACACCGGCAATGCGGCCGTTGTCGGGATCTCGATATAAGGTTCCCCTCATGCGCGTTGCCTCCATTGTGGCGCTTCAGCATCAAGCAAGCGCTCTAAGTTATCCACACGGGCTTGCAGTTTTTCAGCGCGCTGAGCCAGCTGCTGTAACGTTTCGTAATCTTGCCCACTTAAGCCCTGCTCAACTTGGCGTTTACTGCGGTAATGCAGCAACAGCCATAGCGGGGCGACGAACAGTAAAAATATCGCCAGTGGAAAGCCAAGAAATAGTGATGACATGTCCGCTCCTCGTCGTATTGGTTATGATTGATTATCTTTCATTTTGGCTTTTAAAGACGCCAACTCTTTCTCAATTTCGTCTTGGGCTTGAAGATCCGCGAACTCGTCGTCTAGTCCTTTGCCTTTGCCAACTTGATAACTGTCGGCTTCCGCTTCAAGTTCGTCAATACGGCGCTCGTATTGTTCAAATTTCGCCATTGCTTCGTCCGCACGACCACTGCCGAGGTGACGACGTACATCACGACGATTGCCCGCAGTCTCACGGCGAATGCTCAGCGATTGCTGACGTGCCCGCGTTTCGCTCAGCTTGGTCTCAAGCGCTGCAATTTCACCACTCAGTTTTTCAACGCTTTCCGCAATTAAACTCAGCTCTTCATCGAGTGCGACTTTCACATCATGCGCTTTCTGTTTTTCGATCAAGGCAGCGCGCGCGAGATCTTCACGATCTTTTTGCAGCGCTAGCGAGGCTTTTTCCTGCCAGTCTTGAATTTGGCGTTCGATGTTTTCAATCTTACGCGCGACTTCTTTTTTATCTGCCAGCGCTTTCGCTGATGATGTCCGCACCTCTACCAAGGTGTCTTCCATTTCTTGAATGATCAAACGGATCATTTTTTGTGGATCTTCTGCCTTATCGAGCAAGGCATTGACGTTGGCATTGACGATATCTGCAAAACGAGAAAAGATTCCCATCACTGACTCCTTCTATTTGTTCAAGTTTGTTTAAACCTGCTCACACTTATTCAAACGGTATGCCAACTTTTTATGCACTATTTTTCAATCGGTTAAAAGCAGTTGCGTCGGCCTTCTAAACCGTTCATGATGAATAAAACCACTATTTGGTAAAAATCGCCATGCGAGAACAAGATAACTTACTGGGGGAGTCCGACCGTTTTTTAGCCGTGTTAGACCATGTTAGTCGGCTGGCCCCGCTCAACCGTCCGGTTCTGATTATGGGTGAGCGCGGCACCGGGAAAGAGTTAATCGCGCAGCGTCTTCATTACCTCTCAACCCGTTGGTCACAACCGCTTGTGAGCTTGAACTGTGCGGCGCTAAGCGAGGGGCTGATCGATTCTGAGCTCTTTGGCCATGAGGCCGGTGCTTTTACCAGTGCCAAAGGCCGACATGCGGGCCGATTTGAGCGCGCTGAGGGCGGAACTCTATTCTTGGACGAGATTGCTACCGCGCCTCAGGGCGTTCAGGAAAAGTTACTCCGTGTGATTGAATATGGCGAATATGAACGTGTTGGCGGCACCACGCCTTTGCGCGCAGATGTTCGGCTGGTGTGCGCCACCAATGAAGATCTACCCGCGCTTGCGCAAGACAACCAATTTCGTCCTGATCTGCTGGACCGGCTCGCCTTCGACGTTATCCATCTTCCCCCGCTTCGCGAGCGCCAGCAGGATATCTTGATCATGGCCGAGCACTTTGCCATGAAAATGGCGGTTGAGCTCGGTTATCCATTATTTGCGGGCTTTTCGCAATCGGCCCAAGCACAATTGCTAACACACTCCTGGCCAGGTAATGTGCGAGAGCTGAAAAATGCAGTTGAGCGGGCGCTCTCTCGCCATAATGATGCCACCACACCCATCGATACGATTTGCCTTGACCCATTTTCACCGCCTTGGCAGCCTCAGCAATCCACACATGCTCCTTCAGCGGTCAAAGGTTCACTTCCAGCCTTTCCTCTTGATCTGCGTGAGTGGCAAACCACACAAGAACGCGATTTGGTCACAGCGGCGTTGTCGCAAGCCAACTATCATCAGAGGAAGGCCGCGCAGTTACTCGGCCTAAGCTACCATCAATTCAGGGGGCTGTTGCGCAAGTATAACGTGGGACAAGATAACTAATCTTGTGGTTGCTCAACCTTTATCGGCACAGGGACAACTCACGGACACAGAAACGCAAGATAACCCCTACTTTACTTGGTGGTAAGACCGTTTCGGTGGTAGATTACGGGATTCATTTTGATAGCTGATTTTACTTGGTTTATGCGCGTTTTTTTCCAGTTTTTGATCCTGGGCGTGAGCGGTCTGCTTCTCGCAGGTTGTGATGCGGCTAACGATCAACGTGCGGCCGACAACCGTGGTTTTGTGTTTTGTGGCCCAGGCCAACCGAACACATTTAACCCTCAGTTGACCGATGGCGGCCTGACCGCAGACACCTTATCGAGCCAGCTGTACGATCGCCTGCTTCAGCTGAACCCTGACACCTACCAACCCGAGCCCATGCTCGCGAAAAGTTGGGAGGTCAGTGATGACGGTAAAACCTATACCTTTGTACTCCGTCGTGGTGTGGCTTTTCATCGCAGTGTGACTTTTACGCCGTCTCGTTACCTCAATGCTGAGGACGTTGTTTTCTCTTTTCGGCGCTTGATTAACCCCCGTCACCCTTTTCATCGCATTTCTGGCGGCCAATATCCATGGTTCGATAGCATGGATTTTTCAAGTTTAGTCTCGAGTGTCAAAGCGACCGATACCTATCGTGTGCAATTTACCCTCTCGCGACCCGATGTGTCGTTTCTTTCTACACTGGCCACCAAATTTTCGGTGATTCTTTCAAAAGAATATGCCAACCAATTATTAGCCGCCGGTACACCGGAAAAGATCGACGCCTACCCGGTTGGCACTGGCCCGTTTGCTATGGCTGAATATCAGCCTCGTGAATTAATTCGTCTGCGCCGCCACTGGCAATATTGGCAAGGTCCCGCCCCGATGGAGCAGGTGGTCTTTGATATTTCAACCCGAGGAACGGGCACCTTGGCAAAAATGCTGACGGGTGAATGTGATGTGCTCGCCTCTCCCGTTGCCAGTCAGTTACCCGTCGTGGTGAATGATCCGCGCTTTCGTTTATCATCTCAAACGGGGATGAACGTGGCGTTTATTGCGCTCAACACCCGCCATCCAGCGCTTTCGCAGGTGGAGGTTCGTCAGGCGATCAATCTGGCGATTAATCGCGGCGCCTTACTAAGCTCGGTGTATTATGGCACAGGCACGCCTGCCACCAGCTTGTTGCCACCGATGTCTTGGGCGTATGACCCTAATCAGCAAAGCCAACATGATCCCAAGCTCGCAGCGGCCCTGCTCGCCAAAGCCGGGTATCGCCATGGGTTCAGTGTTGATTTAACGGTGCCATTAAAGCCCACGGCGTTTAATCCAAGTCCGCGTAAAACCGCCGAACTGATCCAGGCCGATCTGGGAGAAATTGGCATAGACGTAAATATCATTCCAGAAAAAACCGTTAACCGCGCATCGATTCGGGAAGGCGATGACAGTCACGGTATGGTGCTTACCGGTTGGGTGGCCGATAATGGGGATCCTGATGCTTTTTTACGCCCATTACTGACTTGCAATGCCAAGTTCACGGGGTGGAATATCGCCAATTGGTGTAACCGCTTTTTCGATCAAACCTTAAATGAGGCAATTGCGACAGACAATATGGCCATGCGCAAAACCTTATACCAGGACGCACAAACCATTCTTGACCGTCGGATGCCGGTGGTGCCACTTGCCCATGGTATTCAACACCAAGTCCGTGATGCACATTTAACCGGGCTCACGATGACCCCCTTTGGGGCAGACAGTTTTGCTGATGTGTCACGGGAGCGCTAAACCATGCTGATTTATACCTTACGACGCTTCAACTTATTTTTGATCACCTTGGTGATCCTCACCTTGGTCGCTTATAACATCATTTTATTGTCGCCTGATTCAGGATGGCACCAATATGACTATTGGTTAGGGTGGGTTTATTATCTACGCCAACTCATTGATGGAAACCTAGGGCTTGCGGCTAACGGGGAGCCAGTGGTCAATATTCTTGCCCATGTCGCACCGGCGACTTTAGAGCTCTGTATTTCCGCGCTGGCCATTAGCGTGATGGTCGGCGTACCGCTCGGCACGCTCGCAGGGCTGCGTAGCCAAGGCCCCACTGATAAAGTGATTTCATCCCTCGCCGTCGTGGTATTTTCGATTCCGACATTCTGGTTAGCCATCTTACTGATTATGGTGTTCTCACTCGACTTACAATGGTTCCCCGTATCAGGCCGCTACAACCTTTTGTATGAGATTCCGCATATTTCTGGGTTTGCGTTAGTCGATTTATGGCTCTCGGATTTACCGCTCCAGGGAAAAGTCGCGACCGATATTATGCGTCATCTTGCTCTCCCGACACTGACGCTTGCCGTGGTTCCGACAACTGAAATTATTAAGANGGCCAGGCATTGGGCGTTGGTTACTCGATGCGCTCCTTGTCAAAGACTATACCTCTGTACAGGCGGGCGTACTCGCGATTGGTGGGTTTGTCTTATTGATTAATATTGTCTCCGATGTGCTAGGGGCGTTTATGAATCCGCTGGTAAGGAAGAAATGGTATGCCCTCAAATAGTGTCTACGTTGAACAGCATATTCCCACTCAGTTTGAGCGGACTTGGACTGCCTTTCGCCGCAATAAGTTAGCTGTGATTGGGTTTTGGTGTCTAGCCGGGCTTCTCTTAGTGACCCTCTTTGCACCCTTGCTCGCCCCTTGGAGCCCGCAACATCAAACGGGTCAGCTTTTGATGCCACCCTCTTGGGTACAGTCTGGGCAGATTGAGTTTTTTCTCGGCACCGATGATTTGAGCCGCGACATGCTATCGCGCTTAATTGCCGGCTCTCGCTTAACCTTTGGATTGGCGCTGATAACGGCATTAACCGCGTCGTTGGTCGGCATCGCTATTGGTGTGCTGGCAGGCATGACCANATTCTTGACAGCATTCTTTCCATCCCTTCGCTGCTATTGGCGATCATTGTGGTCGCCTTTCTCGGTGTCGGTGAAACCCAGATATTGCTCGCGATTTGGTTGTCACTGATCCCTCGAATTATTCGTGCGGTGTATACCGCGGTCCACGATGAAATAGAGAAAGATTACATCATCGCCGCACGCTTGGATGGCGCGAATAATATCTATCTGTTACACCATTCTATTTTGCCGAATATTGTCACCGTATTGAGTACTGAAGTAACCCGTGCAATCTCGGTCGCGATCTTGGATGTTGCCGCGCTGGGTTTTCTAGGATTAGGGGCTCAACCCCCAGCCCCCGAATGGGGCGCTATGCTCGGTGATTCCATTGAGCTTATTTTTACCGCTCCCTGGACAGTGACCCTGCCCGGCATAGCCATTGCGTTTAGCGTGTTGGTTGTTAACCTTGTCGGTGAGGGCGTCAGCCAAGCCATCAACGCAGGAACTGAATAATGCCGTTATTAGATATTCGACACCTAACCATCGAAATTGA
>NZ_MUFH01000201.1:0-4897 GCF_001996115.1 Salinivibrio sp. MA427 | reverse complement strand
TACCAGATTAATTACTGTACTCGCATCTGATGATGAGTTGAAAGAGCTACAGAGCGAACTCATAGCTCAACCTGAAAAAGGCGATATGATTCAAGGCACAGGCGGGCTAAGAAAAGTCAGGATGGCCAAGAAAGGGAAAGGAAAGAGCGGGAGTCTAAGGGTCCTATATTATTTTGCTCACGCTGAAACCATTTATTTAGTGTATGTGTATGCTAAAGCAACGCAAGAAACTTTGACACATGAAGAGAAAAAGCAGTTGAAAGAACTCGTTAAACAACTTCGAGGTAATGGGGAATGAGTATTTTTGCAGATCTAAAGACGTCCCTTGAAGAGGCGGTCGAAATCAAGAAAGAAAACATGGAGCCCTCTCGTGTTACTTCTTATGCCATTGAAGACGTTAAGGCTATTCGTGAAGATATTCTGAATGTATCTCGCTCTGAGTTTGCCAAAGCAATGAGCGTGAGCGTAGAGACAGTAAAAAGCTGGGAAAATAAGCGTCGTAACCCCTCAGGCTTAGCGGCGAAGGTGCTTCACACTATTAAAGATAACCCTGAGTTTTATAAAGCATTAGAAGCTCATTAGTGGCAGTAAGTTGTTTATATTACCTAAAAAAATACAAGGTCGGATGGAATCATCGATATATAAACTAGGCGTAGGTCGGTATAAGCGCCTTCTCGATCGCACAAGCTTGGYGTGATTTYCGCCGCGCGCCCGTTGCACGGCGCCWYCGACATCGTGGTYAAAATTGGCACCGATCGCGACAGGCGCCCAGTTGGCAATGTGCACATATCCAACATCTTGCCGGGGCTTGTGTCATCGTCGCTAATGGGATTATTTGACGGAATACGGAATACGGAATACAGAAAAAGCAACAGCCTCAGTGCGAGCATGATCTGCTTTATCTAGTCTCTAGAAGCGAAGCGTCTCGTCTCTTCCCGTACTCCGTAAGCGAAGCGCTCTGTATTCCGTCGTCTAGGACCTAGGACCTTGCTTTATGCCCCTTCCGCATCTTCCGCCAGTGCCGCGCCGTGGTGGGTGAGGCCACACAACATAGTTGGCATGGCGTTGAAGATTTCCTCAAACTGTGCCAACTCTTCCGCGCCTTGTGCTTCCATGGTGGAAAGGGCGGTTTCTGGATCGTAAAGCAAGCTGATGGAAAGCACCACGCCACCGAGTAGGGCATTGCCATCGGTGTTTTCCGGCATCAATGTTTCCCAATCATCACGGGTGAGGCTCCAGCCTTGCAACAAGCCTTCGGCAAAATCGCGCGTGGCTTGGTTGACAATTTCGGCGTCATCCAACAAACACCCTTCCGGCCACTGCCAATTTTTTTCCAACAGCTGTTGGCGCTGCGCATTCCAAATATCGACAATCAGGTTCGCGTACTGCTCAAACTGCTCATGGCTTTCAAATGGCGCTTGCTCGTCACCTCCCCACATTACGGGGAGCCACTCACTGGGGCTAATGACATGGGGCGCGGCAGCCATGGCGGTCACCACACCACGGGTTTGCATTTCGTTAAGCAGTTGCGCGCTATCAGCATGTTGGATAAGGAATTCGGATAAAGTCATCAGGCTCTCATTCGTATTCGATTTGTGTGCTGAGTTTAACAGCTTTCATGCTCACTTGCTTCCATCACGCCAAGCTCGGCGGGTAAGTGTGCTTTTAGGCGATAACATGATCAAAACCTTCTCATACTGTGACTGGCTCGACACTATATTGAAACAAACATAAATCACTAAACTGAATGACTATTTTGACTGACTCTTCTTTATTTTGGTGCTAAGTAAAAAGAACACGCCTGTCGACCCTCGTCCAATGTTATATCCCACTTACAAACGCACATTAGCGGCGGTGCTGGTATCTATTGCGCTCGCTGGGTGTGATGACGAAATAGACAGTAATTCTGTACAGGCATTTGATGAAGAAAATCTTGATATTGTTGCCGACAAACAATTAGTCGGTACATCGATTGATATTATTGACAGTGAATTTTCCACCGAAAACCTTCAACTTTCTATTTCAGAAAATGGCGTTGAAGTGCCTCAACTGCAGCAGGGTCAATTCAAATTATCGCATGGGGTGCTTATCTATGAGCGAGAGAGCCGTGCGATTCACTATATGCCGACCCAAAATAGCGATAAGCGTACTTTCGAATATTCTTTATCGGATGGTCGTTTGAAAAAATCGGGAGTCGTCACCATAACCGGCGATGTGAAAATTGACCCGTTAGCTCAACAACAGTGGCATTTGTACAACACTGGCCAAACGGGTTACGCCATGAACGCACAGACGTATCAGGCGTGGGTTGATCTACGTGTAGCTCAAGGCATGAGCGAAGAGCAGGCTAAGCAGCAACATCAATACGACGACAGCATCCTTATCCCCGGTGAAGATATGAATGTGCTGGGGGCGTATAAACATAATATTACCGGAAAAGATAGCATTACCGTCGTAGTTGACTCAGGCATGGCTATCAATCACGAAGACCTTGTGGATAATGTACTCCCCAACCGCTCGATTAACTTTGCAGATGGCTCAAGCGATCCAACACCGGTAGGCACCGGTGGCGATCATGGGACCTCGGTTGCCGGGCTGATTGCGGCAAAAGGGTGGAATGGATTAGGTGGTCGTGGCGTCGCACCGGATGCCAGCCTGATCGGAATGAATTACCTAGAAGAGCAAAGTGAACAGTCACAATTTGCCAGTTATGGCTTAGACGGTTCTGGTATTAGCCTCAATGACAATCTCGTAGCCTTCAACCGCAGTTACGGCATCTCAGCGCCTGCTTTTATTGCAACCACCGATGTTGACGAGGTACTTTTTCAGTATCCGACAGCAAACTTGAGACAGGGTTTGGGCGCTCTCAATATAAAATCGGCAGGTAACTCATTTATCTCTAGCGGAAATTGGCAAGAGGGAAATGCCTTATGTGATCAAGCCCAGGCGGGAATCAATGTAAACCAATCACGTGTATTCAGCTGCTACGACAGCAACTGGGATCCGGCTAACGCCAGTTTTTATACCCTGACCATTGGTGCGGTCAATACCGATGGGCGCAAATCAAGCTATTCCACGGCAGGGTCAAGCTTATGGGTATCCGCTCCCGCTGGCGAATATGGGACAGAAGCACCGGCGATGATCACCACCGATTTGATGACATGCGAGAAAGGCTATGCCAGCCAAGCCACTGTCGATCAATTTGAAGCGGTCAATGGCAGTTACTTCTCTATGCTCGGGGTAGAAGACTTTCACCAACGTGTTTGGCCATTTAACACACCAGGCACAGACTTAAACCAAGACGCAAACCCAAACTGTAACTACACCAACACCTTTAATGGTACCTCTTCTGCTGCCCCTAATGTTACTGGGGTGACGGCACTCATTGCTGAGGCCAATCCAACGCTAAGCTGGCGCGAGATTCGATATATCCTTGCCAAAACTGCCGATAAGGTTGATCCTGATGACGCGCCTGTGACGCTATTAGTGGGGAGTCAATCTTCAGGTAGCCGCATCAGTGATACTGATAGACATCGTGATACTGATGAACCGAGCAACGGCGTTACCGCGCATTTAGGCTGGGTTGAAAACGCAGCTGGTTATGCATTTAACAATAAATATGGGTTTGGTCGGGTAAATGCCGGTAAAGCGGTTGCGCTGGCACAGCAAGAGAGCGCAACACTCCCGCCGCTGCGCCATACTGATTGGATTGATATCACACCAACGCACTCTCCTATATCGATTCCAGATGCTGATGCACAAGGCGCGACATTTCGTTTCCAGCTGGATGATGACATTAACGGCGACCTGACGCTTGAAGGAATGCAATTTGGTTTTAACATCAAAAATGACGATTTGCTTAAAGTCGGCAACGGCGATCTCACTGGAAGTACAGCTGCGTCAGATCTTGCCATTCAAGTGACCTCGCCTGCGGGAACAAAAGCGATTCTTGCTACGTCAAGAACATCATTAGGTGCGTATCAAGGGTTAGGCAATGCTTCTGCCCCCGGTTACGCTTACCACATAAGCGGGCCTATGCTCGTCAATGCATTTCTTGGTGAAAAAGTGCAAGGGGAGTGGAGCGTGAATCTTGTTGATACCAACCGTGCTGATTTTGGTGATGTGCTCAACAACCAAGTGGATAGCGAACTCACCAAGGCACAAGTCCGTGTTTACGGTCATTAAGCAACAAAGCGAACCGTTTAAATAGAGATTACAAGGAGTTTCACATGCAAAGTAAGATGATAGTAGCCTTTGTTGCCAGTGCATTATTAACCCACGTCGCTGTCGCTGGGAGCAGTACAACCATGGCAAATGACAATGATGCAAAGCCGATGCCAACAGAAGCAAAGGCCAAAGGGCACAATGCTGAGCAAGCCTTAGCCGCGCAAGTCGATGGGCCAGTCACCTTAACTGAACTCTCTGAACTACATGGTTATAAAGGTATAAACCTCGACAATAGCGCTTTAAAAGCAGGAGACCAAGTTTACAATGAAGTCACACGTACACTGGGTAAAGTGACCGGGAACATCACCGTGCTGCTGGACCAAGGCACCATCTACGAGTTGGCCGAGTCGCTTAACTTGAATGTGACTTACTTTGATGAGACCACCAAGCTTGGGCAGCTCAATGCCAGTGGGCAAGATGACATCGTGGCAGTATTGGCAGAAATCAAATCAAACCCGGCGGTGAAATCAGCGAAAATTGATATTCTTGAGGCGAGGAATCAGCCACAGTAGGTATCACCCCTTGCATCGATTCCCTAAAAGGCCTAGAAGGGCCTTTTTCTTCTTTCTTCGATAACAATAGGATTGGGTTTAAATGGCGATGAAATAGCCATTTAAACCTAAACCTATCACCAACAACTTGACCGCAAAGCAGCAACTCTCTATAGTAC
>NZ_MUFH01000200.1:4967-6514 GCF_001996115.1 Salinivibrio sp. MA427 | reverse complement strand
ATTATCGATATCGCGGCTAATCAGCATGCGCGCGAATACAGGTTTGAGCACTTCGTCGCCGGCCAGTCCAATTTGCACTTCTGCACACTGAGATAAATCTATATCAGCGCCCACGTGTTCAGGCCAGTCACTGTTAACCTCGACCACAATCGCACCGCCTTCGTCTTCAAACCGAGATTCAAAAAGCAGCAAATCGTCATGCTCCAAGTTGTCGGGGGCCATTTCGGCAAAAATATCAAACGCGGTCTCGATCATATCCTCTAAGTTAAGCAGGTTGTGTTGCGTCATAATTATCTCTCGTTGGGGTGTGCATGGTCGCACTATAACATGCGCAAGGTGGCATCTCAGCTATCAAAAACGCCAAGAGTGGGGCATGGCTCTAGAGATTCGTATGGCACCCCCTAAACCATGCACATAGAACCACTCTGGTGATTATCACAGAGACTGACTAAAATTGAAGCAGAACCGTTGTTAGAGCGTTGATTTGTTAATGCAGATGACCAACAATAGCGCGCCTGTTCAACCGTGTGTAAAAGTCGTGACTCAGTTGCAATCTCGAACCGCGTATTTACCCGAGCCCGATCGGCGCGCGCCATTCCAATCTGAATTTATTCCCGTGATGATCAAAGCGGTGAAACAGCTGCGTGCTCTGCTTGGCAAGCGGCTTCACGGTGTGTATATCAGTGGCGATATTGTCTGGCGCCGTGCGGTCGTCAAAGAAACGGTGTTATCACTGACCGTTGTGTGCCAACAGGCGTTAACGCTTGATCAATCTAATGCGTTAAATACCTTGTTGTGGCGATTGAAAACCAGCCATAGCAAAGTGATCAGTGATTGCCATATCGATATAGTGACAGTGTCACATGTTAGCGATCTGTCGCAAGTCTTCCATTGGGGCTTCTTTTTTAAGCACAGAGCGATTTGCCTGTATGGACAAGATCTCTCTCTTAGTTTTGGCTTGTTCGAAGCCAGTTGGGAAGTGGCAAAAGCCATGAATCCAGACGTATCGGAAAAGCTTGCGCGCGCCAAGCAAAAGGTGATCGCCGCGACAACTTGGAATACCCAGCTCAACGTCGCACAATCGATCGCCGATACCTTAATACGCGCCGCATTTGGGTTAGTTATGCATAAAGAAGCACGTTGGAGTGAGTCATTAGAAGAGTGTGCCGACGCATTTATCAAACATTATCCTGCCCAGAAAACCGCAATTGAGCGACTTTTTATACTACTAGAACGCAAACCTGTAAAAAAACGTGCTGTTATGACCCTCCTCAATGACTTTGGTGATTGGTTGATCAAAGAATATGCCCGTATTGACTTTAAAATTGGTTAACAGGCATTGAAGGCAAGTTTGCGCCTTATCGGTTGATTATATTTGGGCTTATTCTGTGAGCTAACCCACCTCATACCCTACAAATGAGTAACAGAATCTGATCTTGGTCAATAAAATGGTGTAACAAACTTTTCACAAAAGAGAGTTTATTGAACTATGAAACCAGAAAATGGCATGGCGAATCGACTTTTACGATGTATTTATTCAGTATTTA
>NZ_MUFH01000200.1:0-4918 GCF_001996115.1 Salinivibrio sp. MA427 | reverse complement strand
CCTCATACCCTACAAATGAGTAACAGAATCTGATCTTGGTCAATAAAATGGTGTAACAAACTTTTCACAAAAGAGAGTTTGTTGAACTATGAAACCAGAAAATGGCATGGCGAATCGACTTTTACGATGTATTTATTCAGTATTTATGACTAAATAGTTATTTACATCCTATGTGTGATTCGATAATCTGCATGCCAGTCAGTCACAGTGAGTGAATAATTAATCGCCAAAGTGGTTGGTTTTCGCTGTGAGATAAATAAAAATTCAGGATTCAGACGTATGCAAAAAACTGACACACTCTCCAAGAAGGCACCTTCGACGAGAAATATTCTGATGTTCGCGATCCCATCGCTGCTTGGGTTGCTGTTTTTCATGACACCCATTACTTTCGGCGACAGTGTCACTATCCCTATTGCGGTGATGGCCAGCACTGTGTTGGACTTGTTAGGTAATAGTGCAACCGCGGTCGTCACTGCCTTAGTGGTGTTGAGTGCCGTTGTTTCAGTATTGGTTACCTTGACCAAACCTGCCGTGATCACACGCCATGGCTTTCTTAATGGCTTATTCAACGTAACCCCCATTTGGTTGGCAACTCGTATATTTGGCGCTGTTTTTGTCATCATGGCGTTTTATGGGATCGGTACGCCAGTGATCATGGGCGAAACCACCGGGGCGTTTGTGCTTAATGAATTGCTGCCTACCTTGCTTTCGGTATTTAGTGGTGCCACGTTTGCCTCCTTTATGCTGGAAAAAAGATGCGTTAATCGATAACTCAGAGCGACAAGGTGACGAGGAAACATTACCAGAAGGATATTCTACGTTAAGCTATGGCCTGCATTGTGCCCTCAACCGTGCCGAGAAAATCCGCTCGGTGAACAGCGTGCTCAAAGAGGGCGCCCAAAACGCTGTCGACATGGTACTCGGTGTCTTGCCTGTGGTGATGGCAATCGGAACCGCGGCACTGATGGTCGCAGAATATACCGACGTCTTTAGTATTCTTGGCGCACCCTTTGTACCACTGCTTGAATTGCTGCACATTCCTGATGCGGTGAAGGCGTCCGAGACCATGGTGATCGGCTTTGCTGATATGTTTATCCCGGCCATTCTAGCGGCAGACATTGAAAGCGAAATGACCCGCTTTGTGATTGCAACCGTGTCGGTCACTCAGCTGATTTATATCTCCGAAGTAGGTGCACTCTTGCTCGGCAGTAAGATTCCAGTAAAACTGTGGGAGCTGTTTGTGATCTTTATTTTGCGTACCCTGGTGACGCTTCCCGTTGTTGCAGGTATCGCCCATTTGATTTTCTAACGGATGATAGAGCGCGAGTAAAACACAATGACGTCTCACTCGATGAAGGGTGAGGCGTTTTTTTAAAAAGGGAGACGGGATGAAAATTGTGACATTGCACGGCTTATACATGCACGGCATCTTTTTGATCCCCCTGTGTGAGCGGCTGGAAAAACAGGGCCATCAGGTGCTGAATCTTTCGTATAACACCTTGAACCCAGACTTCGATGAGATAAACGCTAAAATTGATGCGTTTATTGGCCAAGCGCCCGCCATTCTTATTGGTCACTCAATGGGTGGGCTGATTATTCGACGCTACCTTGAGCGCCAAACCGAGCGCCTCTCGTCTGGCACGATAAACGTTCGTGCGGTGATCACCCTAGGGACTCCGCACCAAGGTGCTCAACTTGCCCGCTTATTTGGTGACCTTGGGTGGGGCGGCTGGTTATTTCAACGTAGTGAGCACCTGTTGATCCCAGATACCGTTACCCCTTGGGTCGACTTGCCACCGTTACACAGCCTCGCCGGAGATTGTCCTTTCGGCCCCGCGGCTATGCTGTTAAAAAAACAAGTCTGTGATGGCACCGTGTTGGTTGAAGAAACAAAAATCGAAGGCATGACTAGTCACGATGTGTACCCGGTTACCCACATTGCCTTACTATTCTCACGCCGGGTGAGCGATAAAGTGAGCGCGATTATTGAGAGCTACCGACCCGCCTGCGAAAAAGCCGGCGAGCCGAGGGACTAAGCGAACGACGCTTTACTGGGTAGATGAATGGGTAACTTGGTAAATAAAGGGGTAACTTGGTAAATAAAGGGGTAGTATCGGATTATCCTCACCATCAATACAAGGGCTCTTCATTGGTTAGCCATTTGGCGACAAAGCTGCCATCAGGATCGTATTGCGCGGCTTGCTTGTCGAGATTAAATCGGCGGCTGCCGCGGGGATCAGCCCCTACACCCGCCAAATATTGCCAATTGCCATAGTTGGCCGCCACATCAAAATCAATCAGCTGCTGCTCAAAATACGCCGCGCCATAACGCCAATCGATCCCAAGCTCGTGAATTAAACAGCTGGCGACTAACTGGCGACTACGGTTAGAGATCCACCCAGTGTGTTTTAACTGACGCATGGCGGCATTCACAATCGGGAAATCGGTACTGCCTTCGCGCCATGCCATAAAGGCTTCAGCATAAAACGTGGTTAGAGGACGTTTATTGGCGATACCTTTAAAGCGGAAAAAGCGCGCACCGTAGTGATACAGCATCCACTGAAAATATTCGCGCCATAACAACTCAAAATACAACCAATAGGTCGATTCATTCTGCTCGACATTGCGCTCATAGCGGTTTAACTCCGCTGCCGCCCAACGTACCGACAAGCAACCGTTGGCCAGCCAAGCCGATAAACGCGAAGAAAACGCCCACCCATCAAGACCATTACGCGTTTCTTTATAACGCTGGACCCGGTGCGTATCCCATAAGAAATGATTCAATTGGGCGCGGCCGGCAATTTCACCGCCTTGATACGGGGAAATCCGACGGTCGGACAGTGGTGCCGGCTCAGATGTCATGCCAGCCAAGGGCGCCGGTAATGACTCAGGCACCGGCAAGGGTAATCGCGGTTGGATCCCTTTCTTTTCGACCGCTTTACGAAACTGCGTAAACGTTGGCGGGATATCAGGTAAATCAAACGGCAACTGGTGTTGTGTAAACAGCGTATGCGCATCGGACACCACCACCCGCTGCGGAAAGCGGCTGACTAAGGTGTCTACCTGATGGCGCTCACGCGTACCAGGGTGGTCGGTGACGCCAATCAGATCAAACTCATGATCCATACAAAGGTTCGCCACCACTTCCAGCGGGTTGCCCGTACGAATAATCAGCTTTTGCCCCATGGCATCTAAGGCGCGGTGCAGCTCCGTTAAGCTTTGCCACAAAAATGCCTCGCGCTGAGGGCCCAAATGCTTGCTTTGAAAATGATCTGCACGTGACCAGCTCGGATCAATCACAAACACGCAGGTCAGCGTGTCACAGCTTGAGGCCAAATTAGCGAGCGCAGGATTGTCGTGTATTCGAAGGTCGTGGCGAAACCACATGAGTCCACGTTGCATACAAATCTCCTTTTTCTCACCAATACGCTGTGATACCAGTATCGGATTGCTTACACAGTATGGCTGCTTAGTAATTAAACAGCCATACGATAAAGTGGATGATTGGGCATCACAGGGAAGGGGGCTGGGCTATCGGGCGGTTAGATTTGGCGCTGACGCTGCGCCCACATCCCGATAAAGATAAAGGTCGCCACTAAGCCGGCAAACAGCCAATGATCAGGCCATCCACGCATTTTACCCGCAAGCCACGGCGACACCGCTATAATGAAAGCGCCGTAACCAAAAGCATTGATTGCCACAAATGCCAGAGTACGAACAATAAAATGGTGTCCGGTTAATAAACGGCGTAGGGTACGGTTAATGTCATTACCAAACACCACCAAAAGCGACGCGACAATAGCCATCGCAATATCATTTAGCCAAGGCGTTAACCACGCACCGGCCTGAGAGAGCCAAGAGATTAAAATATTCATAATGATAAACACTGTGTAGAATGCGGCTAGGTTACTGATTTCTGCTGGCGACTTCCAGCGCTGACTGAGGCCGCACTCGGTTGGGCCGCATCCGGTTGGGCTACAGCTGGCGCGCACGACGTAAGGAGAAAGCATGAAGATCGCATCGATCGGGCTTGGCGACATTGCCCAGAAAGCGTATCTACCCTTATTGGCCAACTGGCCAGGATTAGATTGGGTCTTGTGTAGCCGTGATAGCCAAAAGTTGGCTGCGCTCGCACATCAATATCGGGTGACGAACACGGCCACCGACATCCATGAATGCTTGGCGCTTGGTGTGGATGGGGTGATGATCCATAGCGCGACCGACTCGCATGCGGCCTTGATTCGTCCCTGCCTCGAAGCTGGCGTGCCGGTATTTGTTGATAAACCCGTTGCCCCTTCAGGCGCAGACGTTGAAACCTTATTTAACTTGGCTGAGCAACACCAAACGCCGTTGTTTGTCGGGTTTAATCGCCGTTATTTGCCACTGTTAAACACCCATCTGAACGATCAGCGTCCGGAAGATGAGTTAGGCACACCGTTGTTATCGTTGCGCTGGGAAAAACACCGCCATGCGCTGCCTGATGCGCCACGCCGCTTTATTTTTGACGACTTTATTCATCCGCTCGACAGTATTAATGTACATGGCGACATGAGTATTGATGATTTAGACGTGTTCGCGCAATTTGGTGAAGGGTTACTCGGCCGGTTAGATGTGCGTTGGCACCGTGATAATAGCTTGTTTGAAGCCAGCATGAATCGCCAATACGGTGCCACCAAAGAAACCATTGCCGCCGCGTATCGTAATGAGTGCTATTTCTTTGATGGCTTTACCCGAGGCGAACGCATGCAAGACAACGTGATCACTCAACTTAGCCTCCCAGATTGGACCGGTATGCAGGCGAGCAAAGGATTTGAGGCAATGCTAACTCACTGGTTTGAGGTGGTCAGCGCAGGCTGGGTTGAAACCTCACTGACTCAGCGTAACGTCTCAACCCATTGGACCGCCGACGATCTTGTGG
>NZ_MUFH01000020.1:0-20075 GCF_001996115.1 Salinivibrio sp. MA427 | reverse complement strand
ATCGACGTGGGCTCATCACAGACCACAATGACGACATCTTGTGCCGCGCGCGAGAAGCTCAATACCATATCAGAAATACCCGCCGCCGTATCCACTAAGAGTACATCAACCTCTTCTTCGAGTGTACCAAAAGCACGAATTAAACCAGCATGTTGGGCGGGTGTCAGCTCTGTCATGCCTTGAAGGCCAGACGAAGCGGGGACGATTTTCATACCATGCGGCCCTTCCAGAATAATATCTTTGAGGTCACAGGCACCTTGGAGAACATGCGATAGGTTTTTACCCGCCCGCAATCCAAGTAATACGTCTACATTGGCGAGGCCAAGGTCGGCGTCAAGCACCATCACTTTTTTGCCCTGACGAGCCATGGACGCGGCCATCCCTAACGTAACGTTAGTTTTTCCTACGCCACCTTTCCCCCCGGTTACGGTAATAACCTTGGTACGTGACGGATTGGTTAAACGGCGAAGGCCGCTTGCTTGATCTTGCATGGTTGTCTCAATCATAAAAGTCCGCCCCATTCGACTCTGGGACATCGCTGCTCCAGAAGTGATTGTGCTGATCCGTGCCTGACTCCAACATTTCACTGGCTTTTACCACCAGAAATTGTCCCGTGGCTTGGCGGATATCTTCCGGCACACGTTGCCCATCGGCCAAGTAGGCCACAGGCAAGGCATTTTCGATGGTGACACACAATAATTCACCGAGGCTGAGCGACTCATCTAGCTTGGTCAGTACACATCCCGATAAAGGGATACGGCGAAAGTGTTCGATGGTTTCTTGCAATACGCGGCGCTGCGATGTCGCAGGCAACACCAGCAAGCTACGGATATGTGAGCCACTGTTTTGCATCAGGGTATCCAGTTGCTCCGACAACCGAAGATCACGCTGTCCCATTCCAGCGGTATCTAGCAATATCAAGCGTCTATGACGCAGTTGATAGAGGATATCGGCAAGCTCATCCGCATCTTTAGCGACTTTAACGGGACAGCCAAGGATTCGCCCATACGTGGCGAGTTGCTCATGGGCACCGATACGGAAGGTGTCCGTGGTGACTAAGGCAATATCCTCAGGGCCAAATTCCATCGCGGCGCGCGCAGCTAACTTAGCAATGGTGGTCGTTTTCCCCACTCCTGTAGGACCAAGCAAGGCAATCACGCCCCCGGTTTCTAGCATGTTCTCATCAACCGTAATCACTTGATCAGCCACCAAATCTAACAGCGCTTGCCACGCCTCATTCGGCGGCGTTTCTTCTGGGATATAACACGCCAGTTGATCGGCCAGTTCAGAGGATAGCCCCATCCGCTCTAAGCGTTTGATTAGCATCGCTCTTAATGGCTCTCGACGTTCCACCTCTTGCCACATCAACCCCGATAACTGGTGTTCAAGTAAGCTTCGAATCGAGGCCATTTCTTGACGCATGGCATCAATTTCTTTATCCGAGGCTTGCGATTGCCGTCCTTCAAACCGGGACGGATCGAGCTGCGGTTTAGCGGGCGATGAACGGGGCGCTGGTGATGCATCTTGCCAACCTGAGCGACCATTGCTCTTTAACTGGCGACGAGGCTCATAGCCACGACCCAGTGCCGACTGACGCGCGTCAGTTGGAGGTTGGGGGCGCGAACCGTGACCTGATTGCTTTTGCTGACGCTGTAGCAAGGCAGTGAGCGAGTCAGCTTCGGTTTCGGGTTCAGTTGGCTGTGATTGTTCCCGATACTCATCAAGCATCGCAGAAAAGCGAGGCGGTCGCTTGCTTTGCCCATTTTGACGCGCGTGGCTTTGCTGACGCTGGCGCAATTGAACTTGATCATCAGCCAATTGCCGATGTGCCTGTGAATAGGCGTTTGCCGACTGCTGCTGCGCCTTAGGAGCAGGCTTATCCGGCATCGGCTCAGTGTCTGCATCCACAGCCGCGACAATCTCTACGCCACCTGTCACTTTTTTGTTAGACATGATAACGGCATCCGCGCCCAGCTCTTCTTTCACTTGGCTCAGCGCAGCTCTCATATCTTTTGCAAAAAAACGTTTTATTTTCAAAGCACGGCCCTACTCATAAACGAGGTTAATTGTTGCCAACCGCATTAACGATACGAATTTGTTTTTCGTCCGGTACTTCCTGGTAAGACAACACACGTAACGTCGGAATCGTATTCTTGACAAATTTTGCGAGCGTGGCTCTCAACACACCCGATGTCAGCAATACCGCAGGCTCACCTTGTAGTTCTTGCTGCTGAGTTGCTTCAGCCAGTGAAGACTGTAACCGCTCAGCAAGACCAGGTTCTATGCCTGTTGACTCCCCACCGGACGCCTGCATTGTTTTATGCAACATCTGTTCCAGTTCAGGAACAAGGGTGATAACCGGTAGCTCAGGCGCGCTGCCATTGATTTCTTGGACAATCAAGCGACGCAGAGCAATCCGCACTGCTGCCGTTAGGATGTCGGGATCTTGACTCTTTCCTGTGTACTCCGCCATGGTCTGCACAATGGTGCGGATATCACGGATAGGAATCGCTTCACTGAGCAAGTTCTGGAGCACTTTGACTAACACGCTCAGTGGGATCTGATCGGGAATAAGCCCTTCCACCAAACGAGGAACTTGTTTACCCAGCATATCTATCAAGTTCTGCGCTTCTTCATGGCCGAGTAGTCGCTCGGCATTATTGGTGAGCATTTGGCTCAGGTGTGTCGCCAGTACCGTTGCTGAATCAACCACTGTGTAGCCTAAGGCTTGCGCGTGCTCGCGCTGGCTCGGCTCTATCCAGACGGCCTCTAAGCCAAACGCCGGGTCTTGAGTCGGTTCACCGTCAATGGGTCCGAACACTTGGCCTGGATTAATTGCTAATTCATGTTGGGGGTGTACCTCTGCTTCACCGACCGCGACGCCCATTAACGTAATGCGGTAGTTATGCGGTGGTAACTCTAGGTTATCGCGAATGTGTACGGGCGGGATTAAAAAGCCAAAGTCTTGCGAGAGTTTTTTACGCACCCCTTTCACTCGATCTAACAATTCGCCCCCTTGGTCTCGGTCGACCATAGCGATGAGCCGATAGCCCACTTCGAGGCCAATGACATCAACCGGTTGAACATCATCCCAGGACAGCTCTTTTGGTGCCGGAGGGGCTGCATCAGGGACATCAGACTGCTCTGGCGCTTGTTGTGCTTTTTGATACTGCTGGTATTTCCAATATGCCAGCCCACCACAAGCCAACGCCAAAAATAGAAAAGGCAGGTGTGGCATACCAGGCACCACGCCCATGATCGTCAGAATACCGGTGGCAATCATGAGGGCACGTGGATTATCAAACAGCTGGAACACCACCTGCTGTCCCATATCCTCATCGGTATTTTGACGCGTCACCATAATGGCGGCACCAATGGATAACAGCAATGAAGGGATTTGCGCGACAAGACCGTCACCAATGGTGAGCAAGGTATACACTTCTATCGCGTCTGAAAATCCTAAATCATGTTGGCCCATACCGATAGACAGCCCACCAACAATGTTGATGAAAAGAATCAAGATCCCGGCAATCGCATCGCCTTTAACAAATTTGGACGCACCATCCATCGAGCCATAGAAGTCAGCCTCTTGCGTCACTTCTTGGCGCCGAGCACGCGCTTGCTCTTGATCGATTAACCCTGCGTTCAAGTCGGCATCAATGGCCATTTGCTTACCGGGCAACGCATCCAAGGTAAAACGCGCCGTGACCTCGGAAATCCGGCCTGCGCCTTTGGTGACAACCATAAAGTTAATGATCATCAAAATCAGGAAGACGACCAAACCGACAGCGTAGTTGCCACCAATCACGACTGACCCAAATGCACCAATGACCTGACCGGCTGCATCGGGGCCCTCGTGACCATAAAGCAAAACCACCCGGGTAGAGGCAACATTAAGTGCTAGTCTCATCAAGGTTGCAATTAACAACACCGCGGGGAAGGCAGCAAATTCAAGAGGGCGGCGGGTATAAATAGTGACCAGCAATACAATCAACGACAAGGCAATGTTGAAAGAAAACATTAAGTCGAGCAGCATCGGCGGTACAGGCAGCACCACCATCGCTAAGGTGGCCAATACCAGTACCGGTGCGCCGATCGCCGGCATCGCACCCAAGCGGTGGTAAGGTACCTTGTCAGAAAATGGCAATCGCCACTTGGCTTTTAACATGTCAGGCGTTTAAGTCCATGATTGGTGAACGTGGGCCAGTTGCCACGCGGAAATAAAACGAGAGTGCAAGGCAAGCAATTTTTACGCCAGAAAAAGCGGATAATGTGTCAGCTTTTTGGCGCGTCTACCAGCCAAAAAACACCGACAAGCAACCCGATAGCGGGACTTCGTTCACGCGTACGATGACACCATGGTTAATCGTGTTTCAAATCGGTAGGGATGGGTAAGTAGGTATCATCTGGGCGCGTGGGCCGCCGGCCTCGGCCTTTTTTGTATTGCTTGAGCTGGAAGACATACGCTAACACCTGAGCAACGGCAGTAAACAAACCGTCTGGGATCTGCTGCTCTAGCTCGGTACTGAAATACAGCGCGCGTGCTAGCGGTGGTGCAGGTACAATGGCAACATCATATTCTGCTGCAATTTCACGAATCTTCAGTGCGGTAAAATCAGAGCCTTTGGCTATCACAACCGGCGCACTATCCATGTCGCTGTTGTAGCGTAACGCCACCGAATAGTGCTCAGGGTTAGTGACCACAACATCAGCTTGAGGCACATCGGCCATCATCCGACGTTGCGCCATTTCCCGTTGCAGCATGCGAATACGCCCTTTAACTTCAGGGCTACCTTCGGTCTCTTTGTGCTCGTCTTTGACCTCTTGTTTAGTCATCTTCAGCTGCTCATTGTGTTGCCAAATTTGGAATGGCACATCAATCACCACCACCACCAACAGTGAACAACAGACCAACAACACAAAGTCCAATAAAATATTTAACGCGTGATAAAGATTGCTGGGGAAGGTATCGATCGTCAGCTCAAAAAACTCTTCTAAGTTGATATAGACCAAATAGGTCGCAACGCCGGCGACTAGCAAGACTTTCAACACTGACTTCAACAGCTCGACGAGCCCTTGGGTACCAAACATACGCTTGAAGCCAGAAATCGGGCTCATTTTTGATAATTTGGGCCGCGCGGCTTCCCAAGAGAAGCTGACACCTCCCAAACCTGCTGCGCCGACGAGGCCGGAGATAAATAACACCACAAGGATCAAGCCTAAGGGCAGTATTAGATGCAGTAGCTCACCAACGACCACCAGCATCAGCTCTGAGCTATCGAAGATTTCAGCACGCGAAAGTGAAAACAAGCGCGTCATCAGCGCCATTAACGCTTCGCCCAACGCTTGTCCAAACCACATTAAACTGACGGCACCTACCACCAGAACAGCCACTGACGCTAGTTCTCTTGAGCGCGGTACTTGGCCCTTTTCCCGCGCCTGCTCCTGCCTTCGGGGTGTGGCGTCTTCTGTTCTTTCCTGACCGTCACTCTCTGCCATTAGTTAAACTCGCAATTCAGCCGGATAAGGGAGCAAATTTGATTGAGCCCGGTTTGCCAATGGTTGTTGTAGTGCGTCAACATACCGGACAGTAAGTACCAACTGATCAACAACCCCATCAACAATGCAAATGCAAAGCCAAGTGAGAAAATATTAAGTTGTGGCGCCGCTCGGGTCATCACACCAAAAGACAAATTGACCACCAACAAAGCAATGACACCTGCCAGCGACATACTCAATGCGACCTCGAACATGATCCCAAACCATGCTGCGAGGCTGCGATAATCTGCGGCCCCTATCATCTCGCCAATGGGGAGCGTCTCAAAGCTCATTACCACTAGGTTAAGCATTTTCAAATGGCCATCGGTGGACAGAAATAACATAACGGCCAAGAAGAGATAAAACTGACCCAATAGTGGCGTGTTTTGACCGTTGGCTGGATCCACCATTGACGCAAAACCCAAACTTGATTGCATCCCCAAGATCTGGCCGAGGATGACAAAGGTTTGGGTAATGAACTGCGTGACTAGCCCCATCGCAACGCCAATCACGACTTGCTGCGCGAGCACCATAAATCCGGCAAATGACACTAACTCAATGTCCTCTGGCACCGCAGGAAGTGCAGGCATGACCGCAAAGGTAATCGCAAGAGAAAGGTATAAACGGATCCGGGTAGGCACGAAACGGGCACCAAAAAACGTCATCGCCATCATCATCGATGAGATGCGTGTAAACGGCCAAAAGTAGTTAGCCATCCAAGATAAAATCACCGAGGCCGGATATTCCATATGCCTTTCCGTCAGTACAGAATGGTTGGGATGTGATCAATCAAACGATAAAAATATTCCATCAACATCCGTGTCATCCAATGACCAAAAAACATCAGCGCAATAAACGTCGCAATTAAACGGGGAAGAAAACTGAGTGTCTGCTCGTTGATCGAGGTTGCCGCTTGGAATACAGCGACGATCAAACCGACTAACAAACCCGGCACGACAATCGCAGACACTAACAGTAGTACCAGGTAAAGCGCATCCTGGAACAGTTCAACAAACGCTTCCGGGGCCATTGCTGCCTCCTTTAGCCAAAACTGGCGGCGAGGGTAGAAAGGATCAAATTCCACCCATCAACCAACACGAAGAGCATTAATTTAAACGGTAATGACACTATCATGGGCGACAACATCATCATACCCATCGCCATCAATACCGACGCTACCACCAAGTCAATCACCAAAAACGGTAAGAACAGCATGAATCCAATTTGGAACGCGGTTTTCAGTTCTGATGTCACAAATGCGGGGATCAGTACGGTCATTGGCACCTGCTCTGGCTCGTCAACTTGAGCGCCCGACATATTGACAAAGGTTTCCAAATCTTTGACACGGGTTTGCCTAAGCATAAACTCTCGTAGTGGCACTTGCACCCGAGTGAAGGCCTCACGCGCTGTCATCTGCTCATTGATATACGGCTGTACCGCCTCTGTATTCATTTTATCGATCACCGGCGACATGATGAACAAGGTCAAAAACATGGCGATGCCAATAATGACTTGATTGGACGGCGTTTGCTGTAACCCCATCGCTTGGCGAAGGATCGCCATCACCACCACAATGCGGGTAAAGGACGTCATTAAAATGACGACCGCTGGCAAAAACCCCAACGCGGTCATCAGCGCTAAAATTTGTAAGGTCACGGAGTAGTCTTCGCTACCATCCGGATTGACTCGCATGGTCACCGCAGGGATCCCGCCTCCGGTATTGCGCTGCGTTTCCAGGCGAACCGCTTCACCGCTATCATTCAGTGACTCGGTTGTGATGCTTTCCTGGGCGGGCGTGGCTTCTTGCTCGGCGAAAGCAAACGGTGTCATCAAAGTGGCCACCACCAAAACCCAGACTGCCAATAGCGTGCGTATCGTCATTTTCGATTCAATAGTTGGCTAAGCTGATTTGCAAAGCGAGAGTGAGAGTCTGGCGAAGTCGGCGCTGTTGTGGGCACCGGATTATCTAGCGCTTTTAATAGCTGCACCTGAGAAGCTGTGACACCGATGACAAGTTGCTCTCCATGTACGTCCACAACTAATATCCGCTCTTTTTGGCCAATAGCTAATTGACTGACAATTTTGATCCCATTGCTTTGCTGCGCCAAGCCAGGGAGCTTAAGCCGACGTAATAGCCACGCTAAGCCAAAGATTAATGCCAACACCAGCCCGAGAGACAACAGCATTGTCACTATGCTTACGTCTGGCGCCGCTGCCCAAGCGGGCATCGGCACCAACAATATTGCCCAAACGCGTCGGTTCACGATCATCTTATCGTAGCTTCTTAATTCGCTCAGTTTGACTGATGACATCGGTAAGACGAATACCAAATTTATCGTTAACCACCACCACTTCACCGTGGGCGATCAAGGTACCGTTCACCAGAACATCGAGCGATTCACCTGCAAGACGGTCGAGTTCAACCACCGAGCCTTGGTTAAGCTGGAGAAGATTCCGAATATTAATCTGGGTGTGTCCCACTTCCATCGAAATGGTCACCGGAATATCGAGAATCGCATCGAGCTTACGTTGTTCATCCGCGCCCAGTTGCTTCTCACTGTCGTCAGTGAGCTCATCCAATGGTGCCGCTTGTACATCATCTGATCCTTCCGAATCAGACTGCTCAGCCAGGGCAGCAGCCCAATCATCATCTACATCATTTTGATCCATGACGTCTTACCCCTGTTTACTGGTCTTATTCACTGAGTTTTACCTTGTTTACCATCAATCGGTAAATCTTCCTCGAGATCATCGAGTAGCTCAGGTTTATCCTGTAATAGCGAAATATCAGACTTCGCCATATCAGGTCGTTTTAGTTTTTCAACAATTTTCAGTGCCAGTTTATCGTTAGACTGGCCCATTTTCGCTCGATAGGTTGGCAAATCTTCCACAAAAACCGTACATGCATCTGGCATATCAACCGGGATCACATCCCCTTTTTGTAACTCCATCAAATCGCGCAACGATAAGGTCACATCGAGTAGTTTTGCACTGAGTTCCACATTTACGTCCAAGATTTCATCACGTAGCGCTTTACTCCAGCGCACGTCGGTATCCATCTTGTCACTTTGTACCCCGGCGTCGAGGAGCTCACGGATTGGCTCCAGCATCGAATAAGGCATGACCATATGAATGTCACCGCCCCCGCCATCCAGTTCGATGTGGAATGAACTGACCACAATCACTTCCGATGGACTGACAATATTTGCCATCGCTGGGTTGACTTCCGAATCAAGATACTCAAAGGCCACTTCCATAACAGGGGCCCACGCGTCTTTATAATCCTCAAACATCAGCTTCAGCAGCATCTGTATGACGCGTCGTTCGGTTGGGGTAAATTCGCGCCCTTCGATCCGAGCATGAAATCGGCCATCGCCACCAAAGAAGTTTTCAACCAAAATAAAGACCAGTCGGGCCTCCATGGTGATTAAGCTCGTCCCTTTTAGTGGACGAAACCGTACCATGTTTAAACTGGTCGGAACGTATAACGTGTTTTGGTACTCGCCAAACTTCATCATCTGCACGCCGTTTATCGAAACTTCGGCGGTTTTCCGCAGCATATTGAACAAGCTGATGCGCATGTGACGCGCAAAACGCTCATTGATAAGCTCGAGCGTCGGCATGCGCCCGCGCACAATTCTATCTTGTGACGAGAAGTCGAAGGAGACCGTCCCATCTTCTCCAACCTCGGGCTCATTATCGTCGTCATCGACGTCGTCAACGCCGTGAAGGAGCGCGTCAATCTCGTCTTGGCTGAGTAAGTCAGTCACGTCATCACCTATTGCATCACAAACCCAGTGAAGAGAACCCGCTCTACCACCGGCTCACCCGTTACTTTAATTAAAGCCGCGCGCACATTCTCAGCGGACTGACGCCGGACTTCTAGCTGACCTTGAGGGGTCCGCAGTTGCTCAACTGTGGCAGCACCAAAGGTATTGAGTAACGCGTGTTCTACCAGCGGCAAATTTTCCTTCGCTAGCGCTTCTCTCTCACTACCACGCACCAATAATTGTGCATTCACTTGCACCAGCCGCTGTTGTTCATCACCGGTCACGTTAAAGACAAACGGCTGAGGTAGCGTGACATAAATGGCCGGAAGCGTGTTATTTTCTTCCTCCAAGACAATATCGTCCTGGCTTTTATCGTCACCCGATAAAAAGAAAAAAGCCCCACCGCCTACGGCCGCCAATAACACCACAGCAGCAACAATGATAATGATGAGCTTTTTCTTGCCCCCGCCTTGTTCCGAGGTTGCGTTGTCATTTGCCATGGCTATTCATGCTCCTCATTATTGGTGCGTTTTGATCAAGCATAGTAATCGACAGCGCGATCATTGTGTGAAACGTTTAACGCGTGCCCTGCTAACATCGCGTCATCATTGTCCTCACCGGTCGTTAATCCAAGAGGTGAGCCGCCTGACGACCCTGCCCCAGCATGATTTTGTTGTCCTGAAGCCATTTGTTGCGCGCCACTGTCTTGCTGCTGAACGGATCCTTGAGCCAACTGTAAGCCTTGTTGCTGTAGCATATCACGAAGCCGCGGCATTGCTTGTTCAACCGCGTCTCGCGCTTGCTGGTTGGCGACTGTAATGTGAACCGTCGCTTGATCGTTGTTCATTCCCAACTTAATTTGCATTCGCCCTAGCTCAGGAGGATCAAGCCGAATATCAACCTGCTTGAGGTTTTTTGACAGCATGATGTTAATACGCTCCGTCAAGGCAGCACCAGCTTCTGTGGGCGTTTGTCCGAGCGGGAGGGGCGCCTGTGCACTCTGCGCTGCTTGCATATCTTGTCGTGCCGTGGCGGACTGGGCCGACGACAACCCTAAACCACTGGCCAATTGTTGCGCTAAGTTTTCAGGGCGTGTGGCTCCCTCTGCTGTGCTAGAAGCACTGCTACTTGTCAATGCGGTGTTCGCTTGACCCGCTTGCTCTGCCATCGCTTTTAATGCGGCTTTGCTGAGGTCATCCGACTGGCCCATTTTTCCTGCTAATAACGACGCTGGATTGGCATTGGGGGTCGCTGCTGATTTTGTATCATGACGCGGTTTATCGGTCAGCTCGCTACCCTTTAATAGTGTCGCGCCTTCTTTTGTGATGCTCTCTTTCAGGGGGCCCTCTTTTAGCAGGCTCTCTTTCCCGCTCCCTTCTTTCGCCAGCATTTCCTTCTCTTTGCTTAGAGATGCTGGATTATCTGTCTCTTGTTGCGCTTTGGCGGTTGACCATTTTATCGCGCTTCCATCCGATTCAAGCGCGTTATCTTTGCGATGTGCAGCACTCTCAGCGTCAAGTGATTGCGTCGCTCTTACTTGACTTGCCAACGCCGCCAACTGATCCGGCGATAACTGATCGAGTACTTTTTCGGGTGACACACCCTCCGGCAAGTTTTTGGCCAGCTCAGTCAATAACGCTTGCCTGTCGATCAACTCTTCTGTGTTATCACCGTCTATCTGCACACTTTCATCATCATCAGATTGCGTCACGTTTAGCGCCTGTGCTGATAACGCATCCGCACTGGCAGATAAGGGATCAGCGTCGGCAGTAGGCAAAGATTTGCCATTAAGCATGGCTGCCGCTTGATTCAGTCGCATCAGCAGTGCTTGGCTCTCTTCCATGGCTGTCATATCGGCAATTTCGGCCATTTCCGCTTCGCTAAACATGCCATCAGCAAGCATCGCCTCGGCATCAATTGCCTGACCATCAACCAGTAAAGTCTTGCCATCTTGGGTCAGTTTAATCGGTATGTCGCCTTGCTCACCCTTGCCATCAATGGACTGGCGCAACGCCGCTAAAAAGCCGGTATTTTTATCACCTTTTACCTCGCCTGTCGCACCGTCATTGGTCGCGGGAGGGGTTTTAGGTGAGAGATTGGAAAGCGTCAGCGTAGACTGCGTCATAAGTTTCTCGTCATTACCTTATGGTTATCCTTTAAACCGAGCCTCAATGTGCTGGCATGTCGGTAATGATAAAGCAATTATCGCGCCATTTTATTCTTAGGAAAAGGGAGAGGGACGTCGGCGTGCAATAATTGCTGCCATTTCATCCATTTGACGCTGTTCTTGATAATGAGCACGTTCCGCTTCTTCTCGCGCTCGCTTTTCGATTAACCACTCGAGAGACTGCCGGTGTTGGCGTGTTTGTTGCCATGCTTGACGGCACTGTTCTAAATGATCCTTAAACTGATGCTCAGCACCTCGTTGCTTTGCCAAGGTTTCATCAAGCTGGACGATAAATTTATTAAGATGGCCAAACGCGCTGGCAGAGAGCCCTGACTGACCCCGGTCAGACATTTGTCGGCAATATTCCAGACGATACTGCTCAATTTGCTCGAGCTGGTGATAATAGCCATCTAATGCTTGCTGGGCTTCACTGACGCTAAGTTGCGCCTGCTTTTCATCTTCTTGGGCCTTTTCTAACAATAAATGCAGTGCATGGTCAGCCATAAATTATCCTTGCAAGGTTGAGCGCAACATATTGACGCACATATCGAAA
Organism: Salinivibrio sp. MA427; assembly: GCF_001996115.1. NCBI lineage: Bacteria > Pseudomonadati > Pseudomonadota > Gammaproteobacteria > Vibrionales > Vibrionaceae > Salinivibrio > Salinivibrio sp. MA427. The sequence continues at coordinate 8,047 of NZ_MUFH01000020.1, read as the reverse complement.
GGGACCACCTCTTTCATCCCTTGTTGCAAATAATTATCCAGTTTTGGCTTCAGATGAAAGGCTTGGTCCACGGCTGCATCACTGCCTGGCTTGTACGCGCCAATTGAGACCAAGTCTTGGTTTTTGCGGCAAACGGACAACACTTGCCGCACCGCTTTCGACATCAAGATTTGCTCGTCACTGGTAATATTCGGCATCACACGGCTTACCGAGCGTTCGACATCAATCGCCGGATAATGCCCACCATCCGCCAATTCGCGAGATAACACGATGTGACCATCAAGAATGGCGCGTGCAGCGTCGGCAATTGGATCTTGTAAGTCATCACCTTCGGTCAATACAGTAAAAAATGCCGTGATCGAGCCCTGCCCGACAGCACCATTTCCTGCACGCTCGACTAATGAGGGTAAACGGGCAAATACCGAGGGTGGGTAGCCTTTGGTCGCGGGAGGTTCACCCACGGATAATGCGATCTCACGTTGTGCCTGAGCAAAACGTGTTAATGAGTCCATCAGCAAAAGCACATCCAACCCAAGATCGCGAAAATACTCAGCGATCGTTAGTGCCGTTTGGCAGCCTTTTAAGCGCACAAGCGGCGATGAATCAGCAGGGGCGGCGATAACGACGGCACGGGCCCGGCCCTCCTCCCCTAAGATATCATCGATAAATTCTTTTACTTCTCGGCCACGTTCGCCAATCAGCCCCACAACCACAACTTGTGCCGTGGTGCCACGTGTCATCATCCCAAGCGTTACGGATTTACCCACACCAGAGCCGGCAAACAACCCAATTCGCTGCCCTTTACCGACAGTAAGCAGACCGTTAATCGCTTTAATCCCCACATCGAGGGGTTCTCTAATTGGCTGTCTCGCTAATGGGTTGATGGGAGTACCTTCTAAACTGGCCTGCTTATCAGTGTAGATATCCCCTTTGCCATCCAGTGGGTTTCCCATACCGTCGATAACACGGCCAAGCAGCTCCATGCCTACGGAAAGTTGGCTACGTTCAGATAAAGGCGTCACGCGTGCACCCGGGAGTACCCCAGAGACTTGTTCATTTGGCATCAAGTACAACAACTCTCCGGCAAACCCCACCACTTCCGCTTCGATGGTTCCATTTAAGGTCTCGACCGCACAAACAGAACCGATGGGCGCCCGGCAGCCGATCGCTTCGAGCGTTAAGCCGACCATTCGTACCAATTTTCCGGATGCCACGGGTTTTGGCGCAAGGTTATCTAATTGACACAGCTTTAAGCGCTCAGCCAGCTGACTCATGACGACACGCCGTCATCATCGCTGGATGAGGAGGATGAAGCATGAGGTTTTGCTTGCGCTTGCGCTTGTGCCGCTGCGTCTGACGACGGTTGCGCCGACGACTTGAGCGTATCGGCTTCAGTATTGGACGTATTAACACTGGGATCGTCAGCGCCAGACGTGGAAGACTGGGATGGCACTGATTGCCGTGACTGGTTTTTCCCTTGAAACTCGCGGAGCAACGCGTCCACCCGTTCACTGTATTGATAATCAACCACAGAATCTTTCGATTTCACATGTACATCACCACGCGCTAACGCGGGCTCTGATTGTAACGTCCAATCCCGTGAGGCTAACATGGCGTCGTCGTAGGCTTCGGTGACCACGGCATAATCATCAGGATGTAACGCGGCTATGACGGGATGATCCGCCACGGGGAGTGCAGCTATCGATGCGCGTAATGTCTGTAAAATGACCTGCGGATTGGTTTCTAACTCCACGCCGGTCAGCGACTTAGTCAATGCTTGGACCATTACCAAAAGTTGCTGTTCGACGTCTATATCAAGCTTCTCCAATGGATGACTGAGCTGATTAAGAATGGTGTCAAGATGCTGACAGCGCGTCTCAATTAATGCTTTTCCCTCTTCAACACCCTGCTCATACCCTGCCTTTTTGCCTTCTTCGAACCCTTTTTCGTGCCCTTCTTCTAGGCCACCCTCTAGCCCTTCTTGATGCCCGAGTTGTTTGCCTTCTTCATAGCCTTCGTCATAACCTTGTTGCCGAATCGCTTCTAGGGCATCGGCCGTTAATGGCTCTGGGGCCGGCTCACTTTCTTCAACGTCAGTATCCGCTTCTGGCTCCCAGCTCGGATCATAATTGAGCGCAGTATCTTTGGGCAGATTATCTCGATCGCCATAAGGCGGCAGTGTCCAACGATCGATCGTTTCGGCGTCAGCTTCATTGGCACGAATATAGCCACGGCGTTTATCTAAACTCATCGACAACCTCTACGCGAAAGAAAAGCAACTTATACAAACTCATCACCGCCGCCACCAGTGAGCATCAGCTCACCGGCATCGGCAAGGCGACGCGCAACGGAAAGGATTTCTTTTTGTGCCCCTTCAACATCGGAGACACGAATTGGCCCCATGGCTTCGATATCATCTTGCAGCATTTCGGCCGCACGTTTAGACATGTTGCGATAGATTTTCTCGCGTAAATTATCTTCCGCTCCCTTAAGTGCTTTTTGCAGCACTTCTTGCGGCACATCGCGCAATAGGGTCTGTATACCGCGGTCATCCACATCAATTAAGTTGTCAAAGACAAACATCAAGTCTTGGATTTGTGATGCCATCTCTTCGTCCTGATCACGAATGGAGTCCATTAAGACACCTTCTACACTGTTGTCCATGTAGTTCATGATTTCGGCAGCCGCTTTTAAGCCACCAATTTTGGCGGCTTGAGCACCCGCTTGGCCAGCAAACTGCTTCTCCATGATTTCGTTTAGTTCGTGTAATGCCGCTGGCTGGACTTCTTCTAAGTTGGCGATCCGCATCATCAGATCGAGCCGGTCACGCTCAACAAACTGGGAGAGAATTTCTGCTGAATGTTCAGGATCTAAGTATGACAGCACGATAGTTTGAATCTGCGGGTGCTCGTTGATGATGATGCTGGCGACTTGACGCGGATCCATCCATTTGAGTGAGTCTAAGCCTTTGGAGCCACTGCCAAGCAAGATTTGGTCAACCAAGTTATTAGCTTTGTCTTCACCCAGCGCCGCCACCAGTGCGTTACGCACAAAGTCTTCGCTTCCCATCCCAATCGATGTGTATTTTTGGATTTCTTCCAAAAACGCACGATGCACCGCCGCGACCTTGTCCGAGTTAAGATCGGTCATTGATGTCATCGCCGAACCGACTCGCTGCACTTGTTTAGGTTCGAGGTGTCGAATGATGCTTGCTGCATCTTGCTCACTTAAACTTAACAGTAAGATGGCGGCTTTCTCAATCCCACTTAAAGAGCTGATATCGAAACTTGAGCCGGCTTGCTCTTCACCCGTGTTTGCGACTTCATTTGCCATCTTCGGTCACCCAGTTTTTTACCGCTTGTGCGGCCAAGTCTGGCTCATTGGCGACCAGCGCTCGGACCGCTTTTAGCAAGTCTTCGTCTTTATGTAAGTTTGGCAGCTCAACATCTGACGCTGACATGGCAAAATTACTCGAGCCATCGAGCTCTGAACCAATCAAACCAACGTCATCGCCATCTGGGGTAATGGGTAGGCCATCCGGACCCAAGATTTCGCCATTAGGCCCGACAGTATTGCCATCTTCGTCGATATTGGGGTACAACAGCTTTTTCATCGCTGGGCGAACCAACACCACAATAATCACGATAATGACTAAAGCAGCCGCCAACCAGCGTACCCAATCATTAAAGTTTGGATGATCCCAGATAGCAACATCTTGTTCGGCAGCTTGCTCAGGTTCAACAAATGGTACGGCGATCACTTCAAGCACATCACCGCGCTGCTCACTAAATCCTACCCCGCCCATTAATAAGCGGCGGATTTTTGCCAGTTCATCATCCGTTAAAGGCTCTTTAACCACATCACCGGTGTCCGGATCGACACTTTGCTTAAAATTCACCGCCACTGAAACAGTTTGGCGGTCGATCACGCCTGATTGCGCGCGCCGATGACGAATTGTCGTATCTAATTCAAAATTACGCGTCGCTTCTCGACTGACCGAACCATTTCCGCCTGCGCCATTTTTTAAATCTCGCACATCCTCTGGAATAGAGGCGTCCGCTGGTGGTTGATTGCTTAATGCCCCAGGGATACCAGCCACACGGTCGGAGCCGTTATAATCTTCACGTGTGTATTCACTGCGCGTCGCTGGCGTATTGGGGTTATATTGCCGTTGCGTTTCTTCCAACGAGCTAAAATCCAGGGCAACATCGACTTGAGAGGTATAATTCCCTAAGCCCAAAACAGGGATGAGAATGGAATCAATTTTTTCCCGTAACTGGCGCTCTTGTTTACGTTCTAATTCGTACTCTTTTCGCCGCGCCGCCGACGCTGGATCTTCACTGCCTGAGTTGAGCAAACGTCCGTGCTGATCGGTGACGGTTACGCGCGTAGGTTTCAGAGAAGGCACTGCGGAGGCCACCATATCAACAATCGAGTCGACTTCTTCCTGGCCTAGGGTATTACGCCCGCCAAGGGTCAAAAAGACCGTTGCGGATGCTTCTTGGTTGTGACGCACAAAAACACTCTGTTTGGGCAGCGCCAACAGTACTCTCGCGTTTCGCACTTGACGCACTTCTTCGATCGCTGCCGCCAGTTGACGTTCACGACTCAGTTTTAAGCGTTCTGTTTCAAGCTTTTGCGATACACCAAAGCCCATATCATTGAGCAAAATATCGTCGCCCTCTGCCGTGGCTGTATTTAAGCCCGCTCGGGTGAGCCCAAGACGAATGGACGAGTAATCGCTAGAGGGAACGCGGATGGTGTTTCCATCGAGTTGATAATCGACTTTGCTTTGATCTAGGTGATCGAGAACCGGAATAAGCTCTTCCGTTTCGTACGTACCCAGTGGCCGCATCTCTGGCTCTTGTACCCAGAAAAAAAGCATCATGATCAGGGCCACGCAGATCGCGACCGCGAGCACCAAGATCAGTTGACGCACCATGTCGAGATCGCCAAATATCGAATTTGACGACGCCGATTGTTCGAGTGCATCCGGATCTTGCGCGCTTTGCTCCGCGTCTAGCGTTGCATCGGTCGATGGTAATGCTGCTGCACCATCTGACACCGCGAGATCGGTATTTTGATTCTCTTCAGCCACTGATTAATTCCTACATTAAACAGGCATGTTCATTAATTCTTTATACGCTTCAACCAGTTTGTTGCGCGTTTGCACTGTTGCGTCAAAGGCCACACTGGATTTGTTCCGAGCGATCATGACATCCGATAAGCTCACATTACGATCGCCTTCATCAAACCGGGTGGCGAGTTCACCGGATGTTTTTTGCAGTCCATTGACATGATTAATGGCACTGGAGAGCATATCGCCAAACTCTTGGCTAACTTGCTGTCCCGTGGCAGGCTGAGACACATTTTTCGCGGCTACCGCCATGGCTTGCATTTCTTGCGTCAGGGCATTGGCTTTCATCGTCGATCCTTCCTGTGTCAATTTTTTGTCAAATGAGTCAGATTTCTATCAGATATCTGTGTGTTTGCAACTTTGAGACCACTTTAGCAAAAAGCCGCAACACCGCGCGATTATTGGGGAATATCGATGCCAGCATCACGCATTTTGGCTAATTTGTAGCGTAAGGTTCTCGGGCTAATCCCAAGGCGTTCTGCTACATCTTTGCGGCGTCCTTCACAAGCGCGGATCGTTTCTAAAATAATAGAAAATTCCTGATCGCGTAACTCATTGCCCAATCCTACGCCATTGGGGGGCTGCTCAACATGCTCAGTGGCCGTTGGAGGAGAAGCCGGCGCTTGTGCTTGGTGGTTAAAGCGCGTATTCATTACTTGATTTTGTAAGCTAGACGCATCTTGCCAATCTTGCCCCTCCAGTAGAATATCAGAGGCTTGAATGTGCGACTGCGTGGCCAAGATTAATGCGCGTTGCATAACGTTATCGAGCTCTCTGACATTACCAGGCCACGGGTACGCGAGCAGTTTCTGTTCGGCATCTGGATGCAAACTTGGGCAAGGTAAGCCTTGTTTTTGGCAGTGGCGTGACAGTAAATAATGCGCCAGTGGAATAATATCGCCGAGCCGATCACTGAGCGCCGGCCAAGTGATGGGAAAGACATTCAAGCGATAGTAAAGATCTTCTCGAAAGTGGCCTTGCGCTACGTATTCTTTTAAGTCGCGGTTACTGGTGGCAAGCACCCGCAAATCAAGCTGGATACTTTTTCGTCCACCTAAACGCTCAACCTCACGCTCTTGCAACACGCGTAGTAATTTCGCTTGCAACCCAAGCTCCATCTCACTGATTTCATCCAGTAAAATGGTTCCGCCTTGTGCCTGTTCAAACTTGCCCGGGCAAGCCTGAACCGCGCCAGTAAAGGCCCCTTTTTCGTAGCCAAATAACGTGGCTTCTAACATGTTTTCTGGAATCGCGGCACAGTTAATGGCGACAAAAGCGGCATTGGCACGTGCTGAATGATCGTGAATATAGCGCGCCATGACTTCTTTTCCTGAGCCTGAAGGCCCTAAGATCATCACATTCGCATCGGTATTTGCTACTTTGTCTGCCAACGCCAGTAAGGCGACGCTTTTTGGATCTTCAGCAATCGCATCGGAGTCATCGGTTTTGACAGGGGCATAGCGGCTCACCATATTTAACAGCACTTCGGGGGCAAACGGTTTAGCCATGTAATCGATCGCGCCCTCTTTCATCGCCGCCACGGCATCTTCGATGTTGGCATAGGCCGTCATCAGCAAAACCGGTAAATTCGGCATGTGTGTTTTAATCGAGCGCAAAAGTGCAAGGCCATCCATTCCTGCCATTTGCACGTCAGAGACGACAATATCAATGGCCTCTGATTTCAGGGTCACTAAGGCTTGCTCGGCACTGTCCGCTTCTCGCCAGTGATACCCTGCCAGCGCCAGTGTATCGACAAGCGCTTCGCGCAACCCTTCATCATCTTCCACGATTAGCACGGTTGTTTGGCTCATTGTGTTTCTCCTACGCTCTCACCATGATCTGCCACCGCCCCTTTGGCAAGCGGCAAACACAATGTAAAACAGGCCCCTTTTTCAGGCTCAGATTGTAAGGTGAGCTTGCCATCATGGGCATGACACACCATTTGCACAACGGCGAGGCCAAGACCTGTCCCCTGTTGTCGCGTGGTAAAAAAAGGCTCAAGGACTTTGGCATGTAACTCCGGCGCGATGCCTGGCCCGTTATCCGCCACCGAAAGTAAAAGGTTATCGCCCTGCAGCCGTGAATCGACAACGACTTGGCAGCCTTTGCCCGCCACCTGGACAGCATTAATCACAAGATTACTTAAGGCACTGGCTAACGCATTGGGGTTGCCCAACACCTTTACACTTTCGTCGTCACTGTTAATTGCAAAATCAACATCATGTCCTTGAACGACCGCATCCACCATGGGCTCAAATTCATTAAATAGCTGTTCGACACTGAATACCTTGACCACGTTATTGTCGCCGCCTTTGGCAAATAGCAACATGTCATTGACTTGCTTTTCCAGATCATGCAAACGGTCTAACAACTTGAATTGAAAACGCTGCCTGGTCGCATTATTCAGGTTTGGGGCACCTAGGTTGGACGCATACAAAATGGCACTCGATAGTGGCGTACGCACCTGATGCGCTAATGATGCCACCATTTTACCTAACGATGATAAGCGTTGTAGATCACTGACACGCGATTGCAATAAACGGGTTTCGGTCATATCGGTAATTAAAATGAGCTGCCCCGAATCGGACGCTGAGATGGCCAGCTTTACTCGCCGACCATCTTTTAGTGATACCTCGTGCCCATCATCGTCACGTGGGGAAAAAGCCCGTTGTATCACCTCAAACCAACGCTGCTGAGTCAATGGCTCACCCAGTAGTCGATGCGCCTCTGGATTGGCTTCAGCAACACGTCCATTGGCGTCCAGCAAGATAACCCCCGCAGGCATAACATCCAGAACTTGCTTATATCGAGTAACTTGTTGATCCACTGATCCAAGTGGCGACGATTGGGTTTCCATTTAAGCAATACACATTTCAATCAAGGTTTTACTCATTTAAGCAGGGATTATGC